>DAIPLH010000177.1:0-6387 GCA_036769325.1 Bacteroidota bacterium | reverse complement strand
GTGACACCCAGGACTGGAAACAGTATCAGGTCATCATCACCGTTCCCGATAACGCTGTGCAGGCGATATCTGTCCGTCCACGTGCGTTCAATATCTGGACAGGAATAGCCTATTATGATGACTTCTCTCTCAACGGGCAGGACATTGTCACCTCGGTCGAAGATCCGGATCCGACCCAGACCGGCGATGTCATTCCGACGGATTTTCGGTTGAATCAAAACTATCCGAATCCCTTCAACCCGACTACGTACATCACTTACGACCTGGCGAATTCGGGCGCAGTCACTCTGGATATCTACAGCCTCATCGGCCAGAAAGTAAAAACACTCGTCGACGGAGTGCAGACGGCCGGGACGTGGGGTGTTGAGTGGAATGGTACCGATTTTTCCGGGGCACAGGTTTCAAGCGGTGTTTATTTCTATCAACTCCGTGCATCGGGCTTCCTGATGACACGGAAGATGCTTCTCATGAAGTAAGATCTGGAGGCGCGGTGCGATCCTCGCGCCGCGCCTCTCATTTCTTCCCAAAAGCCAATTCATTCCGTTTGTAAAAGGGCTCCAATGGCTCATGGCTCGCCGCTGAGGACGCTGGGGGTCCTGCTGCTTGTCGCCGGTTGGTGGGCAACATCCCAGGCAGGAACCACAGGAAAGATAGCAGGGACCGTCCAGGATGCCGTCAGTAAGGAACCGCTTGTCGGTATCAATGTGTTGGTTGAAGGCACCAAACTTGGTGCAGCAACCGACATCGACGGTCAGTACACAATCATCAATATCCCACCGGGCAAGTACGACCTCTCGGCCTCGTCCCTCGGCTATCAGAAAGTTCGGGTCAATGGCGTGCAGGTCTCAGTCGATCAAACTACCCAGATCAAGTTCGAGCTGACCGAAACCACGGTTGTGGGTGAGGAGGTCGTGATTATCGCCAAGCGACCACTGCTCCAAAAGGATCTGACATCATCATCTTCCAAAGTCACTGCGGAACAGATCAAGGTGTTCCCGGTGGAGGATGTGGCGACGTTGGTGAACCTTCAGGCAGGGGTTGTGGAAGGACACTTTCGTGGAGGAAGGGCCGGGGACGTCCTCTATATGATCGATGGGCTCCCCGTCACAGACGCATTTTCGGGGGGAGCAGGAGTGTCCGCCGAAACAAACTCCATCCAGGAACTTGAAGTGATCAGCGGGACATTCAATGCCGAGTATGGGCAGGCGATGTCGGGGGTCGTCAATCAGGTGACAAAGGATGGTGGTGATCAGTTCGACGGCGATCTTTCTTTCTATATCGGCGATTATCTCAGTTCGAATTCAGGGCGTTATCAGAATATCGGAAGTGTACGTCCGCAGGACATCTACAATCTTGAAGGGAGCCTCGGCGGTCCCGTCCTCGGATTGGATGGAACGTCGTTCTTTGTTTCGGGCAGGGTCTATTACAACGATGGCTACCTCTATGGTAAGAGGATGTTTCTCCCGACTGATTCGTCCAATTTCAGCTCGAATAACGAATCCGAATGGTATGTTCAGAGTTCGGGAGATGACGCGTTTGTACCACTGAACCCGGATGACCGATGGACTCTCCAGGGAAAACTGACGTTCGATCTGTTCGGTGCCGACAAGCTCCGCGTTCAATTCTTACACCAGGAGGGCAATTCCAGAATCTATGATCATCGATACAAATACAATCCGGACGGGGTGTACCATCTGGCTACGAACGGGAACCTGGCCGGGCTGAACTATACAAGCGTCTTCAGCGCTTCCACACTCCTCGATGTAAACGTTTCCTGGTTCAGCAACCGGGAAGATTCATACGTTTATGAAGATCCCTACGATCCTCTTTTCCCGAACTACCAACGTCTCCTGGCCGTCAGCGGTCCCGCGTTTTACACAGGAGGAGCGGAAACCCTCCATCGGCACCGGGAATCAAGGTACATTACACTGAAGGTGGACTTCCTGAGTCAGGTGACTCATGAGCATCAGATCAAAGCAGGAGTTGAGGCGAGGCAACACAGGTTATGGATTCACAACTTCGGCATTCAAAACGATCAGAGTACGGGGTTTCAGCCGCAGCCCGCCGAATTCGGCAGCTCGGAGTTTGCACACACCGTCATTCTGCCGGAACAATACTCGGGGTACCTCCAGGACAAGATGGAGTTCGAAGACATCATCGTCAACGCCGGTCTGCGGTTTGACTACTTCAAACCCAACGCGGATATTCTGGTCGATCAACTCCGACTCGGCCAGGATCCACAGCTTGTCGAAGCGGAGACAGAAATCCAGGTCAGCCCGCGCGTTGGAATTCCCTATCCGATCACCGACCGCGGGATTCTGCACGTGTCATACGGACATTTCTTCCAGATCCCCCAGTTTGATCTCCTGTATCTGAACCCGGCGTACAACATCAGTGCCACCGATGCATTCCAGGTTGGCAATCCCGGACTCAAGTCCCAGCGGACGGTCGCCTACGAGCTCGGGATACAGCAACAGTTCGGCGATGACATCAAACTGGATCTCACGGGCTATTATAAAGACTTCCGCAATCTGATCGGCACGGAAATCTTTGATATCGGTAATGGGAATAAGTACTCGCAGTATGTGAACAGGGACTACGGCAATACGAGAGGCATTATCATCTCTCTCGAAAAGCGCCACAGCCAATGGTTTTCCGCAACGCTGGACTACACGTTCCAGATTGCCGAGGGCAATGCGTCGGATCCAAACTCGGTATATCTTGATAACCAAACAGATCCCCCGCGGGAACCACAGAAACAACTTGCACCCCTGGATTGGGACCGGAGGCACTCACTGAATATCACGACCACCGTGGGTGACCTGACAGACTACACGGTGACACTCATCGGGAAGTTCGGATCGGGATTGCCCTACACGCCTGCCTTTCAAAACCAGCGCACAGGGTTGCTGAACAGTGAAAACAAGCCCTCAGTAATCACGGTGGATCTCTATGCGACAAAGCACCTCGACGTGTTTGGCGCTCCACTCAACATCTTTCTCAAAGTGTATAACCTGCTTGATACAGGGAACGAGTTCGACGTCTTCACGGATACCGGGCGGGCCGGATACAGTCTTGAGGCAAATTACTCCGGCGAACCGCGTGGAATCAATACGATCGACGAATATTACACACGACCGGAGTTCTATTCGGCACCCAGACAGCTTTTGCTGGGACTCGGCATTTCACTCTGATGTGACAAACCCAATGAGAAAACCAAAACCCACGGGCCGAACCCGGATCGCCATTGCGCTGACCTCTCTTCTGGTGGCCATCGCCGCCGGCAATTCATTGGCTCAAGTCTACATTGATCCCAACAAAGGCGACATCATTTACACAAAGACGGGCACCATGGACGGCAACTTTGTGCGGACACTGTTCCTCAACCATGGCGAAGTCGCTCATTGGCCGGACAAACCCTCAGGGGAGTGGCCCAAAGGAACAGGGTACCAGTACATCGACGGGATCGCCATGATTGTGCAATCAGAGACCTACGACGCATCGGGAACGCTGATCCATCCTCTTGAGACAAACTACAGGGAGTTCATTCGCAAGGACCCGGTCAGTGGAATCCCCTGGGGATGGGCTCCGCTCCCCGGCTATGCCAATCCCATTGAGTCAGAACCGGCAATAAGCAACAAGCCTGAGACATGGCCGGCCACATGGCCTGACCGCTCATCCGATTGGGACGGTCTGTGGAACGGCTACTTCGGCAGAGGGATTCAGAATGCCGACCTCGAGACATATTTCAGGATGGATGATGCGCAGGATCAGCAATATGAATACTGGCCGGACCCGATGGACAGCACACGGGGTGGACTTGGGTTGCAGGTTGCCGTGCGCGGGTTCCAGTGGTCCCAGGTGCTTGCCTCCGACGTGATCTTCTGGTACTACGAAATCACGAATATCGCACAGCAGGATTATACCAAAACGGTGTTTGCTCAGTTCATCGATTGGGGAATAGGCGGGACAGACGACTCGAGCGATGACCGGGGACTGTTCGACAAAGTGCTTGATATTGCATGGGCGTTTGATGGTGACGGTATCGGTCAGCCTGGCAATTGGTCTCCCGTCGGAGTTGCGGGTTACGCGTTCCTGGAAAGTCCGGGTATTTCCGTGAACGGAACTGATGATGACGACGACGGCATCGTCGATGAGCTCCGTGATAATGATTCAGGTATGCGCATCGACAGCGCTCAGGCCATCATCTCTTACATCCAGGGAACGTACGACATCCCGAAATTCCTGAGCTTCTATAACTATGAGACGGTCGACGACATCCCTGCTGTTCAACGGGGGGTCTGGTGGACCGGCGAGGAAGATCTTGACTGGAGAGGGTACGATGATGTGGACCTCAATGGCGTTTGGGACGAAGGCGAGCCCCTCAACAATGACGTTGGCAGCGATGGTCTTGCCCCGTTTGATGCAGCATATCAGGGACCTGATCCTGACGGAACCCAGGGGAACAGCAGGCCTGATCAGGGTGAATCGGAATTCGGCACGCTGGACAAGGATGAGTCGGACCAGATCGGGTTGACCGGGTTCAGTATCTTTCCGGTCCATTTCTACGAACTCCATAACGATGAGCAGAACTGGGAGGTTTTGACGACTCCGATCGACACTACGGGATTCCAGCAGCTCAATGATGTCAACCTTGGAATGTTCTTCTCGGCCGGCGCGAGGCCTGAAGGTACATTTCCCGGGAACCTGTTTCCGCTCGGGAGCCGGGAGACGCAGCGGTTCTCCATGGCACTTCTTTTTGGAAACGACAGAGATGACCTGGTTCGAAGGAAGGAGACCGTCCAGCAGATCTACAATGCGAACTACCGGTTTGCCAAGCCTCCGGACAGGCCGCTCGTTACCGCAATTCCGGGGGATCAGTCTGTGACTCTCTACTGGGATAACAAAGCTGAGCAGTCATACGATCCTTTCCTCAGAGAAAATGACTTTGAAGGATACCGGATCTACCGCAGTACGGATCCGAGTTTTCTCGGGAGCCTCCTGATTACCGACGCCTATGGCAAGCTGACATACCGGAAACCAATCGCTCAGTTCGATCTGAAAGACGGCATTACCGGGCTCCAGCAGATCGACGTCAATGGGGTCAAGTTTTTCCTGGGAAACGATACAGGTCTTCGTCATACATTCATCGACACAGACGTGCAGAATGGCCAGACGTATTACTACGCGGTGGTTTCCTATGATTATGGACTTGTAACGGTTTCCACAACAGGTGAGGTTGATGGGATTCCCCCGTCGGAGTGCTCGAGCATCATCAATGCCGACATCAACGGGAATGTAACGACCGATGTCAACACGGCCGTCGTCGTCCCGGGTGCACCTGCCGCAGGTTATGTCACACCGGGCGTTAATGGGGCTATCCTTCATGACGGTCCGGGAACGGGGCACCTTGATGTCGCCGTACTGAATCCCGACTCGGTGCTGGATGGTCACACGTATGAGATCAGCTTCACGAACCAGGCGGCATTTCAGAACGACCCCGTCCCGACCTTCCGGTTCACTGATGAGACCACCGGTTCGATTCTTGTTGACGGTTATCCCGTTGTGGCGATAGGGGAGGAAACCCCAATCGTGAATGGGATGATAGGCTATGTCTTTAATGATACCTCGGTGACCGTCATTGAAGATTCAACAGGGTGGGCCACTGCTGGGCCAAACACCATTACAACGGTTGAGCTTGATCCAAGCCCGGGGTTTGTCCTGGTGAATGTTCCGTACCCGGCTGATTTCGAGTTGAGGTTTTCGGCTGACGTGGTCGACACCTCAACGACAGGGTTGTTCTTCGGCGCACCGGTCGCGAAGCCGACGAACTTCACAGTATGGAACCTGACCGAAGATGCAAAGGCGCAGTTTCTGTTTTACGACACCGACGGTGATGGGCTCTATTCTGCCGGCGACCGTATCATCATTGTCTATGGTGATAGTCTCGGAAAACCCGCAGCGCCGGGAGTCTATAGGACGACGTGGGCAATGCAGATGTTCATCGACAGCAGCGCAGGCACGCCGGTCCTCCCCGGACCAGGCGATGTGTTGAGGATTGCAACAAAGAAGCCATTCAGAAGCGGGGAGGCATTTCAGTTCGTGATGCGCGCTCCGGCCATCAACACGGAACAGGCAAAATCGGACCTGGACAAGGTGGCCGTGGTTCCTAACCCGTATGTTGGCGCAGCGTCATGGGAGCCAGCGAACCTCTTTCAATCAGGTCGGGGCGAACGGAGAGTATTCTTCATTCACCTGCCTGCGAAATGCACGATCAGGATCTTCACCATCCGCGGATACCTCGTGCAGACCATTGTTCACGATACACAAGCTGACAATGGTCAGGAGGCATGGGATCTGGTCTTCAAGGATGGAATGGACATATCG
>DAIPLH010000176.1:0-6390 GCA_036769325.1 Bacteroidota bacterium | reverse complement strand
CATGATCCGATGCTATGGTGCGTGCATCCATCATACACAATCTTTTCGTAGATCTCGTCACTCAGAACGAAGATCCCGCTCTCATGAACCAGCGAAGCGAGCTCTTCCAGCTCCTCACGGGACGCCACCAGGCCACTTGGATTTCCCGGAGAGTTGATGATCAGGGCCTTGGTCATCGGCGAGATGGACCGCCGAATCAGGTCACAATCGAGCCTGAAACCGGTGTCGATTCTCCCTGGGATGATTACTGGAAGGGCATCTGCCAGGCGGATCATTTCCGGGTAACTGACCCAGTACGGACTCAGCACAATGACTTCATCGCCCGGGTTACAGATTGCCTGAAGCACATTGTAGATGGAATGCTTCGCGCCGTTGGAGACGAGGATTTGACCGGGGGTGAACGTGAGATTGTTGTCGCGAAGAAACTTTGCGCAAATTGCTTCCCTGAGCTCCGGAATCCCCTCGTTGGCGGTGTAATGGGTGAAATTGTCCTCGATGGCGCGGATACCGGCATCCTTGATATGTTGCGGGGTTGGAAAATCCGGCTCGCCCGCGGTAAGGCTGATCACGTCGATGCCATTGCGCTTCATGTGTGCTGCCCGTGCAGCCAGGGCGAGGGTCTGTGACTCTTCGACGTTGCGGACTTTTACAGAAAGGGGCGACTGCACTTAGCTCTTCGGTTTCTTCAGTTTCTGGATGAGGCGCTTCCGCACAGAAGGAGGGACAAAGCTCCCGACGTCTCCGCCAACGCGTGCAATCTCTCTGACAATGGTGGAGTTGAGATAGGTGTACCGTTCGTCAGGCATCAGAAAGACTGTGTCAATGGACTGGTTCATCTTCCTGTTCGTCAGGGCCATTTGGAATTCGTATTCGAAATCTGACACCGCCCGAAGACCCCTGATGATGACCGATGCTTTGTTCTTCCGGGCATAGTCGACGAGAAGCTGATCAAAACTGTCGACTGTGACCTTCTTGTTCTTCCTGAAGATTTCATTGATCATCGCCACTCGCTCATCCGTCGTAAACAACGGAGCCTTCGAGGTATTACGTGCAACAAGAACAATCACCCGGGAGAACAATGCGGTGGCTCGCTTGACCACGTCGATGTGCCCATAGGTAATTGGATCGAACGTTCCGGGGTAAATGCCGGTGCGATAGGACATGTCAGACCTCATGAAACCTTGTGAACATAAAAGGAGACAAATGTTGAGCCGAATTTTTTCACAACGTCCAAACGAGTGAGGGGACTCTCTTCGAAGATCATGTTTTTTGTATGCTCAATCAAGAGGTAGCCGGATGGTTCAAGCAGGTTCCGGGAGAAGACAGCGGATGGGATCCTCGACGTTTCCGCATAGCTATACGGTGGATCGGCAAAGATCAATGCAAACTGATCACGGCACTCATCGATGAACCGGAAAGCATCCATCTGTACAACAGTTGCCGCAGGGAAACAACCCAGTGTGTTCAGATTCTGGCGGATGCAAGTGATTCCCTGATCGGAAGAATCGACAAACGTGCAGTGCTTTGCGCCACGGCTCAGGGCTTCAATACCCAGACTTCCTGTTCCTGCGAACAGGTCAAGGACCTGTGTGTCCTGCAGGTCCAGCCGGGTTGCCAGTGAGTCAAAAATGGTTTGCTTGACCCTGTCAGTAACAGGTCGGATTGTTCGATCGGGAACGGTGGTCAGGCGCCGGCCTTTGAATTGGCCGGTAATAACGCGCACCTATTCTTGGCGCAGCGCGACACCGACAGCTGCGGCAAACCTGTATGAAGGGACAGAGAGATGGTCCGCGAGCATGATTGAGTTCGACACATCCACATGCCTGAGCGGATTCAGTGCTTCCACGAGAAGGCTCGAGGCACGCCGGATCTGAACAAGCAGATCAATGTCGAGGAACGTGCCGTATGTTGAGAGGGAATAGAGGCCGGGAATCTCCCGGGACAATGCGCTGATGTGTTCGACAATCTCTGTGTTTGTTCCAATGGTCTTATAGAAATACGATTCCAGCACTCCGTTTCTCAGCAGGCTGATATCCAACCGGTTCTCCTTGACGCCGATCAACCCCATGTATTTCTTGCTGATGTCAGGATAATTAAACCTGAGAGCGTGGTCCGCGCTGAAGTGGTCAACATCAACAATGTGAAGGTGGTAGCCCATTTCCGACATGACCTCTTCGATGACGTCAGCATGTCGCCTCCGGAGCGAAACGCTGATCGACTTCACCCATTTCTCGATCTTATTGTCGGTAATCGGCTGAACATCGGTAATGAACTCACCTCCATCTGTCTCCGGAAAATACTGGTTCAGCTCCCAGCGCATCTGGTCATTGCGCTCCAACCGCGAACTCCCCTCTTCAAAGGGGAAAGTCGCAATGAACGTCTGCCCGCTATTGATGGTTACCGAGACCTTGTCCGGAATGATCTCGTGACCGCGAAGAAAGCCAGAGAGGTGTTCCGAAAACCGGTTCACACCGGCTCCGTTCGCGTCGGCCCGGAACGGGAGGGTGTTGTTCCACTCATCGATCGCGAGAAGCGTTCGATGGATTCCTTCGTGTCGCATTGCAACCGCCTGAACGCGCCTGTCGCCAAGTGCAAGACCAAGGATGATTTCAGATTGTTGCATGGGGTGCTCCACTGGAAGGGTTCGTGGGCAATATGCAAAAAACATAATGCCGTGTCAAGGTTCGCGGGTATCGAACAACTCAAAACAAAACGCGACCGCGATGGATCGATCCTTCCTACTTCTTCGATGAAGTGGAATCGTCAAGGTACAGGAACTCACGAATCCGCGCGAGCGTCTTCTTTCCTATTCCCTTGACCTTCGAGAGTTCCTCGACCGAACGAAACGGCCCATGCTCCTGTCGATACATGAGAATACGTTCAGCGTATGTCCTGCCGATCCCTGGCAGAAGCATGAGTTCTTCCCGGGAAGCTGAATTAGGATTGATTGAATGGGGTTTTGGCTTCCTGGCGGGTTGGTTCCTGCTTTTTCGGGCTGGTTCTTGCTTAGTTGAGTCTCCAAAGACCGTTGCAGATCGCTCAAGGAAAATTGAATCCTGGGCTGAGTAGTTAAATTTTGCGGCCGGGGGCTCGGCATTTGCACCGAACCAGCGTAGCCCAAGACCAAGGAAGAATGTTGCTGCGAGAAAGAGAATAGCCCGGAGTTCACTGATCGTGAATCCGAGAACCTTTTGGAGTGAAGAAAAGATGCCCATAGTGTACTCCGGTGGGCTGCCGGCGGGTTGCATCCCCTAATGTGGCTGGATCAGGGAGAGCTCTTCTTGCTTACCTTCCCTGAGTAACTTTTCTCAGAATGAGCGGACCTGTCTCCCGGCTTTGGACTCAGACCGGGAGAGCGGGCAAATTCCTTCAGGAGTGATTTCTCCTGACCTGACAGTGTTGTTGGAACCCAGACGTTGACGCGAACGAGCTGGTCGCCCGATCCGTGAGCATTCAAATGTGGCAGGCCTCTTTCCCGCATACGGAGAATGCGGCCTGACTGTGTTCCCGGTTCGATCTTCAATTTCGCCCTGCCAGAAAGGGTGGGGACTTCAACTTCGGAACCGAGCGTTGCTTCAGGAAAGCTGATCAGCAGGTCAAGGACAACATCGTCTCCGTCACGCGTGAACAATTCGTGTGGTTCCTCTTCAATTAAAACAATCAGGTCTCCCGGCGGTCCGCTTCGCCGTCCTGCGTTTCCTTCTCCGCGGATCGGGATGTAGTTCCCGTCGCTCACGCCTGCGGGTACGTTGACCTTGATGGTTGTCTCACCCTTGACGCGGCCGTCGCCGTGACACTCCTTGCATGGTTCCTTGATGACACGGCCTTCCCCTCCGCAGTTCTGGCATGTGACCACGTTGATGAACTGACTGAACACCGTGCGTGAAACCTGGCGGATCTCCCCGGCGCCGTTACAAACCGTACAGGTCTCAGTCGCCCCTGCGGTTTTTGCCCCGCTTCCTCCGCAGGTTTCGCATGGTTTCATTTTCTGGATGCGGATTCTTTTCTCAACCCCGGTGGCAATCTCCTCGAGTGTCAGCTTGATCCTGACGCGAAGGTCGGATCCAGGCGTGCCCTGTGGACGAGTTCGCTGGCGCTGCCGCGTCCGGCCTCCAAACATTTCATCGAAAATGGAACTGTTGCCGAAGATATCTCCGAATGTTGAGAAGACATCGTTGACGTCCGTGAACGGCCGGAAATCAGTGCCGCGCATGCCGGCGTGTCCGTGCTGATCGTAGCGCTGTCTCTTGTCTGCCTCACCCAGAACCTCATAGGCCTCAGCAGCCTCCTTGAAACGCTCCTCTGCTTCCTTGTTGTTCGGGTTCTTATCGGGATGGTACTGCATGGCGAGCCTCCGGTAGGCCTTCTTGATGTCCTCCGGTGGTGCATCCCGGGAAACGCCGAGCACTTCGTAATAGTCACGTTTGGTCATTGAGCAACTTTACTCTGCAATAATCATTGAGAAAATCTGTCGCAGGAGATTTTTCAGTTATGAATCCAGGTCCGTCGGTTCCGGCGGCCTCCCTGATGAATTCCCTGCCTGGGGCGGGACAGCAGATAGGCTATCGTCGGCTGGTGTTGAGACGATCACCTTTGCGTGGCGGATGACCTTATCATTGAGCTTGTAGCCACGGTCGACTTCCTCCACGACGGTGTTCGGAGGAACATCCGTTCGTGGCATCTGGAGGAGCGCATCATGGTAATTCACGTCAAACGGCTTTCCGACTGATTCAAAAGGTTGAACTCCACGCAGCGAGAGAATCTTGCTGAGCTTGCTGGCAATCAATTCGAAACCCTGGCTCAGGACATCCCCTCCGGTTTCTTTTCGCGCCGATTTCAAAAGTCTGTCAAAGTCGTCGAGAACAGGAAGGAGATCAGTGATCAATCGCTCTGATGCATTTTCAATGATCGAGCGGAACTCAATTTCCATTCTTCGCTTATAGTTCTCAAACTCGGCTGCCTTTCGCAGCAGTTGTTCCTTCAGCTGTTCAGTTTCACGGATAGCCAGCTCGAGCTTTTGCTGGATATCCTCTGGCGTGTCGGCCGCACCTTTCCCGGTAGATTCCTGATCGGTGTCTCCGTCTACCGGACCCGCTCCATGTGCTGATTCTTCTCTCTTCATCATGTTTTGTGGGAAGTGGAAAACAATTCAGAAATTGTCAGGGCAACATAGTTGACCAGGGGAATCATTTTTGCGTAGGGCATCCTCTTCGGACCAATCACACCGATGGAGCCGGTTACGTCTCCGATCGTGTAGGCGGAGGTGATGACGCTGTACGGTTCAAGCTTGCCGTCCTCGTTCTCTTTTCCAATTGTTACGCGCACGCGTGTCGGCAGGTTTTCGTTTTTCTCGAGGACGTGAATGATGATTTCTTCATTGTTGATGAGCTCGACGACACTGCGGAGATCCTTCGGGTTTCCGAACTCCGGCTGCAGGACAACATCCTCAGCTCCGCCAATATGGATTTTCTCCACTTTGGATCCGGAGAAGAGCTTGTCAACGGATTCGATGAAGAGTCTGACGAGTCCGGTTTCTTCATTGGAAACATCCTTCATGCGCTCCGCAAACGTATCGCGGATATCCCCGATCGTGAGGCCGGAGAGCCTTTCATTCAGCATCCTGGCCAGGTCGTCAAGCTTCTCCCGCGGAAACTCGGAGGCGACCTCCATCATGATGGTTCTGACGAGGCCTGATTTCACCGAGATAATTGCCATGACCCGGTTGCTTGTAACCTGAAGCAGGTCCATTTTTTCGAACATGCCGGAGCTCAGTTGAGGACCGGCAACGACACATAGTTGACGGGAAATCTTTCCGAGGATTTTTGAGGTTTCTTTCAGGAAATCATCGGTTTCAAGCGACTGGGGGTCCATGTTCCGGCGGATTTTCTTCCTCTCCGCAGCCGATAGTTGCTCGATTTCCATAAGCCGGTCAAGGTAAAAACGATACCCGAGGTCTGTTGGGACCCTCCCCGCCGAGGTGTGTGGATGATCGAGGTAGCCCTGGTATTCGAGATCGGAAAGGACATTCCTGATGGAAGCCGAACTCAGCCCGAGGACATCTTCGTGCCTCTTTGAAATATAACGCGACCCGATGGGGGTCGCGGTCTCAATGAAATCATGGACGAGATACCGTAAGACAGTTCTCTCTCGTTCGCTCAGCT
The DNA here is from genome assembly GCA_036769325.1 of Bacteroidota bacterium. Lineage (GTDB taxonomy): Bacteria > Bacteroidota > Ignavibacteria > UBA10030 > UBA6906 > DAIPLH01. Next base: position 229 of record DAIPLH010000176.1, on the reverse strand, counting down.
CTTCAGCCATATCCTTCCACTATGTCCCAAATAATGAACAAAAGTAACGAATCCGTCTCACCTTGTCAAGAAACGACCCGGGATCATCCAGATCGGAACTATTGCAGAACCTGAGCCTGAGTTACCTGATGTCCTGAGATTCTTTGTTTCAAGAAGGTTCTCAATGACATGATCGTTTTGAGCATATTCATCCCTTGGTTCGCAGCAGCGAAAAATGGAGAAATATGGG
>DAIPLH010000175.1:6172-6444 GCA_036769325.1 Bacteroidota bacterium | reverse complement strand
CCGGCTTGATGATCCCGTTGCACGGCGATGGGCCACGGCTGCTGAAGCTCGCGATGGTTGCGCTTCCGGGATTCAACGCGCCGACTGCATAGCAAGTGGTTGGGGTTGTGTTCCTGTCTGCCGGTGCGCGGAGAGACTGCGCTGTCGGGCCTTCATTGCCAGCTGCAAACACAACTGCAGCTCCTGCTGCTTCAGCGTTGTCAATTGCCGTCCAGAACGATGCATCACATGGCGGCTGGCCGAAGAGGACTCCGATGCCCCATGAATTGCTG
>DAIPLH010000175.1:4680-6162 GCA_036769325.1 Bacteroidota bacterium | reverse complement strand
ACTTGTTCCTGCGTTTCCATCAGGATCCGCAGCCCAGTTGAACTCCATGATCACGTCGCTGATGAATTTCGGGATGGTCGAGTAGTCCCACGCAGCGGCAATCCACTGAGCATCTACCGCAACACCGATGGTATCATCTGTTGCCGGGTTCATCCCTGTCAACGTTCCCATGGTGTGTGTCCCGTGATAGCCATAATCGGCCGGGAAGGTCTGATTGGGCATGTCCGGATTGAACCAGGCCCACGACGGATCGACGCCAGGTTCTGTTCCGCGCCAACGAGCCGCAAGCGCAGGGTGGGCGCCATCAACACCGGTATCGATGTTCATGACAATCACACCCTCGCCGGTAATTCCAAGGTCCCACAGCTTGTGGGCATTCATCTCGCGCAGACCGGGTTCCGCTACTCCGGGCTGGCTCTCTGTCGGAGGAGTCGAAACAGCTTCGATGATCGGTTCGACGGGATAATCGAGATAAACCATCTCAACTTCTTCCCGGTTTGCAATTTCATTGATCACTGCAGGTCGTGCCTCAACTGCCACAACATTCGTGATCCAGGCGCTTCTATATCTCTTCACCTGATCCAGACGAACGCCTTCGTCAAGGTATCGCAGCAGTCCGTCCTGTGTCTGCAGCGCCTTTTCCCGCAGAGCAGAAACAATTGCTTCGTGCCTGACACTCCGATACGGGCTGATTGATTCAAGCTGTCGGGTATCAACGCGATCACGCAGCATAACAAGTACGCGAACGAAATCATCCGAGCGTCGGGCAAGCAAATTCTCCAGATTCTCATCGATCTTTCGCAATGGCGTTCCGGCATTGCCGCTGGAGGCAAAGACCGAACCGGCGACGAAGAGCAGAAGCAGGCCCCTTCGGATAGCATGGTTCAATGTAGTGAGTGTCATCGTGGCTCCCATGTGTGTGACATTGGATGGTTGATTGTGTACTGAAATCGGTGAACAACTTCTCATGCTCGACGTAGCCCCCGCCTTGAGCTATTTGTTCAGAAAGGGAGAGATTTTCGGAGAGACAAATCAGAATGATACAACTGTAAGAATACCATATTCTTACGACGTCCACAAGAGGGAAGCATAAGTTTTTCCACGATTCTCAGGTCAGGGAAGGAGGATTGACGGCTATCAAGAAGCCGGACTCACAAATGTGATGTACCATGATGAGCCTCTCGATTCTCCTCTGCTGCGAAGGACTAGAAATCTACAGCATTCACCCTATTTCGCCGGATGTCATTCCACGGACCCGGAACCGGAATTTACCTGATTGCGGACGACATTGAAAGTTGATATCTTCCGGCTGAAAATTCTCAGGGTTAACAAGGCGAATTGAAGAGTGGAGATCGGTAACTACGGATTTACTATGATCGACCCGCGAGGCTATAACAATTTCCAGAGACACTTCGTCGCGTTCTGGGCGAGCGTTCTCATTCTTGCCCTTATGACACTATCCTGTGAGGACAACATTGCGCC
>DAIPLH010000175.1:0-4670 GCA_036769325.1 Bacteroidota bacterium | reverse complement strand
GTCGGATTGATACCGCTGCTTGAGCTTGGTTCTTCAACCTACCTGGGCTTCCCGGGGGGCCTCTACCCGGATGGGTCCAATTTCAGACCAGCGACTCACAACGCGGCCGGCGTGGACATTGCGGCTCAGATCCAGCCGCTGAACGGGTCCGGGATCGTCGATACGGTATCCGGAAGGATCGTCATGCTTTCAATCGGCATGTCCAATGCGATGCAGGAGTTTGAGTACTTCCAGGCCGCCGTCAATGCACTCCCGAACAAAAACCCGGCGTTGACAGTGATCAACGGTGCCCAGGGAGGAAAAGACATAGACCAGATCCTCGACCTCGCCAATGACTTTTGGGATGTTCTGACGGACACACTCGCAGCGCGGGCCATTACTGACGCGCAGGTACAGGTCATCTGGTTTAAGGAAGCCGAAGCACACCCTATTGTTGGCCCAACGTTCCCGGGATACCCTAACGACCTGAAGGTGCGCTTCAAGGAAGCGATGAATGTCCTCAGGGCAAGGTTTCCAAACGCGAAGCTCTGCTACCTTGCGAGTCGAATCTATGGCAACTACGGTACGACACCGCTGAACCTTGAGCCATTCGCCTGGTACACGGGATGGTCGGTGAAGTGGCTCATTGAGGACCAGATCAACGGAGATCCGGATCTCGTTTACAATGGCACAGACCCGAATTCTCCATGGCTCTCATGGGGCGTTTACCTGTGGGCGGATGGAACGAACCCAAGGAGCGACGGACTCACCTGGATATGTCCGGATGATTATGACCCCGACGGAGCCCATCCTTCCATAATCGGCAGGGAGAAAGTCGCAGCAATCCTGATGAATTTCTTCACGACTGATGAGACGACCACTCCGTGGTTTCTGGAGTAGGGTGGTCTGATTTCGTCTCGGCAAACATCATGAAACCAACGATTCACATCGTTGTTTACCTCTGTACTTTCGTGCCGGCACTTTCGCAAGAGTCGGCCCCCTTCCCTCCGCCACCGTCTGACATCTCGCACATAGCAAGCATGGTCACTGAAAATGAGCCGGGGGAAAGATTGATCATCAATGGGATTGTCTATGCCGGAGATGGACGGACCCCGCTGCCTGGCTTCGTGCTATACTTGTATCAGACAGATGCAACCGGCGTGTACAACAAAACAGATGGGAGCTGGCAGAGACCGAGAATCCGGGGATGGGTCAGAACGGACAGTGACGGCAAGTATGAAATCCGGACGATCAAGCCCGGAAGTTATCCGGGAAGCAGGAACCCCGCACATATTCATGTGATTGTCAAGCCCGCAGACAAGGATCCGGACTGGATCGATGAGTTCTTGTTTGATGGAGATCCATTCCTCAGCGAATCAGACCGCAAGCGCGTGACTGAGGAAGGAGCCTTTTCGCCGGTGATGAAAGTGACGCGTGATGGGGATGGAACCCTTCGAGCTAGGCGAGACATTCGGATTTTACTACTGTAAGAGTAACGGCGACACTGTCAAAGAGGCGAAACTGGAAAATCACCGGCTCCATCTTCACTCCCTCCGCCACACGTTCGCAAGCTGGCTGGTCCAGGATGGGGTGAGTCTTTATGAGGTGCAAAAGCTGTTAGGACATTCCAGTATTGCGGTGACCGAAATATACAGCCACTTGCAGCCGGAGCAGTTGCATGAAACGGTGAATAGGCTGAAAGTAAGTCTGAATTAACGCGGTGGGGTAAGCGGTATGCCGAAATCTCATCTGCAAAGGTTGTTGAAGGAATGCGGGCTACCTTGACTGCGGAGTTTTGCCTTCTTATCTTTGAGTAGCTTTTCCTAGACGGGGAGGAACTCATGAAGAAGGCTGCATCTTTGTTTCTCCTTGTTCTCTCTTTGACCAACCTAGCGTCATTCTTCGCTCTCGCCCAGACAGACTTCTGGCGACAAACTACCGGTCCAAATGGTGGCTCCGTTAACTGTCTTGCCACCAATCAAGAGAACGACGTGTTTGCCGGTACTCCCGTCGGCGTCTTCAAATCGACGAATGCTGGCACAACTTGGACACATGTTCTCACATTGTTGGGTGACACCGCCACAAATGCTCTGGCGATAAAGACAGACAGTATAGTGTTTGCAGGAACTTATCATGGTGGTGTATACAGGTCAAACAATAATGGTGATTCCTGGAAGCAAGTTAATTCAGGCATACCATACCCAAATGTTTCATCCCTGGTAGTAGGGCCTGACGGAGACATTTATGCCGGGGGCTATGGTGGCATCTATCACTCATCAGATGATGGAGAGAGTTGGGTAGGGGGGAATGGACTACCACTGTATCTTGAGATAAAGGAACTTACCACGACCTCTGATGGAAATATTTTCGCAGCGACTTACGGGGACGGCATCTATCGCTCTACCGATAACGGTGTCGAGTGGACGAATGCAGGGTTTGCTGGTAAGTACATAGAAGCGGTGTTCGCAAGCTCTCCCGGACATATCGTTGCTGCACTGAGCGACGGTGTTTTTTCCTCTACAGACGCGGGAGGGAACTGGACCTACCTTGGCTTGGAGTCCAAAGGAATTGCTTCACTACTGGTTAAGTCAAATGGGTGCATCTTTGCAGGTGCTGAAGGTGTCTATCATTCGTGCGACGGCGGCAACACATGGGTGAACACTGGACCGAGCACTCTCCTCATCTGGTCGTTGACTGCTGGTTCTACCGGTATCTATGCCGGAGCTCTTGGCCACGGAGGTGGAGGTGTTTTCTATTCAGGTGACAACGGAGGAAGTTGGTCAAGCAACAGCGTGGGAATCATAAACACACACGTGTCTTCACTCGCAATCGGTCCAGCGGACTACCTATATGCCGGGAGTTATGGTGGTGGCATATATCGCTCGACTAACAAGGGCGATACCTGGACACAACATTTCGCTGGATTGGAGACATTCTACATTTACGACCTTGCGGTACATCCAAGCGGTCGTGTTTTTGCTTGCGGTGGGTCGGTCTTCAGGTCGGCAAACCAGGGTGCGAACTGGGTCAGAGTTACGCAGGCGCAAATAAACTATGGCACCTACTCGATTACCATCAACGCAATGGGAGATGTCTTTGCTTCCGTCTCATATGAATTCTATGGCGGAGGAATCCTTAGGTCAACAAATAATGGAGACAGTTGGCAGCAGTTTAGTTTGGGCTTCGCTGACAAGAGTGTGTATTCTGTTTCTGCTTCTCCGAACGGACATCTGTTTGCGGGGACAGCATCAGGGGGTGTGCATCGTTCCACCGATAACGGTGAATCTTGGACACCATTAATTAATCCAGGCGGTGCGGTGTGGTCTCTCGCTATCAGCTCGGGAGGAAGCATATTTGCCAGCGTTCAAGATAACGGCATCTATCGCTCTACGGACGATGGAACCAGCTGGACAAACGTTTTTCCGACGAGATATACAGGTGGACTGATTAGGAAGATTCTGACAACTTCTCAAGGCGATGTCTATTTTGCCTCCGATGCTATTGGTGTCTATCGTTCAGAAGATAATGGTGAAACTTGGAATGAGTTGAACCATGGCTTAATTGACAAGAGAGCCTATGGTCTTGCAATTGGTCTGGATGAACATCTCTACTGTGGCACATTAGGAAGCGGTGTTTTCCGTGGTTTTCCCCAACTTGACGATGAAGTGGAAACCCCTTCGGTCTTCTCCATCAGCCAGAACTACCCCAACCCATTCAATCCCTCGACCACCGTGGAGTATGCACTCCCTCGAAGCTCATATGTCAAGCTCGAAGTCTTCAATGTGTTAGGCGAGCGAGTGAAAACGTTAGTCGATGGCATCGAGGAGGCCGGCGACCACAGCGTAGTGTTTGACGCAAGTGGACTGCCAAGTGGAATCTACTTCTACAGGTTGACGGCAGGGGATTTCGCGGAGACGAAGAAACTCGTTCTAATGCGGTAACAACACTTTCCATTTCTCCTTTTTCGATATTTTGCAGTTGCATTTCTAGATCGTGACGTGACTCCCACTGTTGCCAATTCCCCGCTTTTTCGATAGATTGGTGATCCCAATTTCAACATTTTTCAACAGTTGGCCGGTTGGGCACTTCAAAACTGCCCAAATCATTCGGGGCGTAGCGCAGCCCGGTTAGCGCGCCTGCCTTGGGCGCAGGAGGTCGCCGGTTCGAATCCGGCCGCCCCGACGAGATTTCCGCAATTTTCCCCCGTGGGTGAGCACACTGCTAACGGAATTGCTAACCAAAAGGTGATGCAATGTCCGAACCCACGAAGTTCTACCTCTTCAAAAGGGCAAACGGTTACTACTACATCCTGTATGTCCAGGATGGGCGGAAGCGCTGGAAGTCTACCGGCGCGGAAAAGAAGGGAGATGCGCTCAAGGCGCTCAGTCAATTCCGGGATCTGCTGAGGGAGAAACCGAAATCAATTTCGCTCCCTAAGTTCGTCCAGGATTTTCTTCCATTCGCGAGAGCAAACTACGCTCCGGCAACGGTGGAAATCTATGAGCGATCACTGACAGGGCTTATGGAGCTTGCACCAGGGATCCACCTCACCGGTCTGACTCCACACCACGTCGATCGATACAAATCCCAGCGTGTCGGTGAGGTATCACCAGTTTCGGTAAATATTGAGTTGCGGTCACTTCGTTCCGCTATGAATGCGGCCGTCCGATGGAAGCTGTTAGAGACAAATC
>DAIPLH010000519.1:0-1842 GCA_036769325.1 Bacteroidota bacterium | reverse complement strand
TCTTCTGGCGGGAGCTGCGGGATTGAGCCATGATTGGTACAACTATTTCCCACTATAAGATTCTTGAGAAGCTTGGCGAAGGCGGCATGGGTGTCGTCTACAAAGCCCTCGACACGAAGCTCAACCGTGAAGTCGCGCTGAAGTTCCTCCCCCCACACCTGGCGTCATCAGAACAGGACAAAGCGCGTTTTATCCAGGAGGCCCAATCGGCTTCCTCGATCAACCACCCGAACATCTGCACGATCCATGATATCCAGGAACACGAAGGGTCGTTGTTTATTGTGATGGAATACGTTGCCGGTCAGACTCTGCGCGAAAGGATACAGTCCGCAATCCCCAATCCGAAATCCGCAATCGAATTTGGGATTCAGATCGCCGACGGCCTTGCAGCGGCCCATGAGAAAGGAATCGTCCACCGCGACATCAAGCCTGAGAACATCATGGTTCGCAAGGACGGGATCGTGCAGATCATGGATTTTGGTCTTGCGAAACTGCGCGGCGTTTCCCGCCTTACGAAAGAAGGTAGTACGGTTGGGACCGCAGGCTACATGTCGCCTGAGCAGATTCAGGGACAGGACCCGGACCATCGGTCCGATATCTTCTCCCTTGGAGTCTTGCTCTATGAGATACTGACGGGACAGCTTCCGTTCAGAGGCGTGCATGAGACGGCCCTCGCTTATGAGATTGTCAACGTGGATCCTTCGCCGATGACCGCGGTCAAACCGGAAATCGATCCCGCCATTGATGCCATCGTTCTGGAATGTCTGGCAAAAGAACCATCAGAACGGTTTCAATCTGCCGCCGAAGTAGCGAAGGAACTCCGCCGTCACAAGCGGGAGTCCGGCAGATCAAAGGTCACCCGCATCCAGCAGGTTAGCGCAGTACCGAAGACGCAGCCGGACTCTGCCGTCTCACCGCGACCAACGACCAGCGTCCGCCGGGAACGTCTGTTCTGGTTGGCAATTGTTGCAATCGCAGCAACTGGCTGGTTGGTGATGTTTCTCTCGCCCGGAGAAAAACCCGCTGAGCTTCTGCCGGTACGGTTTGCCGTTTTGCCTCCTGAAAATACTATTATCAAGGAAACGGTTATTTCGCCTGACGGGAAAACGATTGCTTTTACAGCACTGGGCGATGGGAAGACGCTTCTCTGGATTCGTCCCCTGAATGCTCTGACACCACAACCACTCCGGGGAACCGAGAACGCAGAGTTTCCATTCTGGTCTCCTGACAGTCGCATGATCGGTTTCTTCATGGATGGCAAGCTGATGAAGACAGATGTGAACGGCGGATCGCCGATTGCAGTCTGCGACGCTCCAGAAGGGATTGGTGGAACGTGGAGCTCTGCTGGTCAGATTCTCTTTTCCTCAGAGCCGGGCGGGCTTTTCCTTGTTTCTTCCGGAGGTGGCGAGAGGAAGCAGATTACCCGGATTGATTCAACAACCAATGAGTCTTCCCACTGGTGGCCGTGGTTCCTGCCTGACGGGAGAAGGTTCCTCTATCTGTCCCTCGCAGTGGCCGATGAGGCGGCGAAGGTCTACCTTGGTTCACTTGATGATCCAACCAGAAAGATGGTTCTCCGCTCTGATGCACATGTTGTTTTCGCTCCTCCCTCGCATCTTCTCTTTCTGAGAAACCGTACGCTGATGAGCCAGCGATTTGATATCGACACAGGTGAACTGGTTGGCGAGCTTCGCCCGATAGCTTCGGATGTCGGGCACATTCCCCGGTATGCGCGCGGAGATTTCTCCTGGTCGCCGGCGGGTGTCCTCACAACAGGGGGTGGGCGGGCTGTGAATCGCGAGTACGGGTTGTTCGACAGAAACGGAAGACAGCTCAACTCTG
>DAIPLH010000174.1:3741-6459 GCA_036769325.1 Bacteroidota bacterium | reverse complement strand
CGGGGAAACCACCGAGGAGGAACTGAGGGCAAACCCACAGAATTTCAACCTCGAAGCCTATCGAAAGCTGAAGGATGCGAAGTACCCATTCACACTTCCCTATCATCAGCCGTTAAATGTGATTCGCACGTACAGCGATCATCTCACGGTGAGCAGAGATGATGTTCTGAGGGCAGCGAATCCATTGCCGGATACCACCACGAAGAGAGCTATTGAAGCAGAATCCATCAAACTCTCGGAGGAAGAGTACAAGATCCTGACCGGCGAAGAATTTGACGGTACGGCCGATGTCACTCCGCTCCATGAGTACTTCGGCTATTCCACCTCAGGAGATCTTGCCGACATGCAGGATGAAGTTGATGCCGATGGAAATCCACGCGGCGTAAGAGTCCTCCTTGAACGCGCCGGTCTGACCTACGAAGAACTCGTGGAATTGGTAGAAACGCAATTCATCAATCCATATCAGGCTCATTTGAGTTTCCTTCAGGAGTTGTTTTCCGGGAGCACCGCGGGTGCATCAGTCATCTACGGCAAGCTCGAACAAGTTGAGGCCGGTACTCTTGATCCGGCGACAGACAGCGACATCACGAATGCAATCAACACATACAACTCAAACAATGGAACCGCGATTACCACCGGTGAATTTGCCACATGGGTATCCGATCATCTTGGCGGGTTTCGCCAGGTGATTACACTCTATCAGCCGGAGTCGAAATGCGATCTCGACACAACGGTTCTACGAACGGTTGAAAGCATCTACGAAGGGCTGACAACCTACGGGATTACAGACGATACCTGGTCCAGGATCCACCGATTTGTCCGCCTGTGGCGACGACTTGGCTGGGATATTCACGAACTTGATCTCATATTGACCGCGTTAGGAGAGTCCGATATAACCCCGCTCACAATCGCCAAGCTTGAGTCGGTTTCCCTGCTGGAGAAGGCGACGAAGCGTCCGCTTAACCAACTATCTGCATTGTGGGGTGGAATAGACACCTATGGGGACAAGTCACTTTACAAGAAACTGTTCCTGAACAGAGCGGTCCAACAGATTGACGAAGCCTTCGAGGCCGATGCCTGGGGAAACTACCTGCAGGATGAAACAGAGGTGCTGGGTGATCACTTGCCTGCGATCCTCGCGGCCTTTCGAATGAGTGAAACGGACATGAACGCCATTGTTGAAGTGGCTGAGGTAATCGATGGCGGAAATCCGCGCCCGCTGAGTCTTGATACCGATATCCTGAACCTCCAGAATCTCAGTACGATCTACAGATTTGTCACTCTGGCAAAAGCGCTGAAAATGAAGGTTACAGACCTCTGCACCGATATCGGGTTGTTTGATGAAACTCCATTCAGTGTCTGGGATATCCAAGCCGGAGAGTTTGTCAATATCATGCCTGAACAGACATTTGAGTTCTATGAGCTCGCTGTCGCAAAAAAGAATGCCGGTTTCAAGAGCAGCGTTCTGGAGTACATTTTCGAGGGCACACTTCCTGCAGAGTCCACATTAGGGTTGAATGAGGACACCATACATCAGACGGTGAAGACCATTCGCGAAGCCTTTGCTGCCATTGAGCAGGATCACCCGGAGACACTGGAAACCCCTCTGACTTCCGACATACTTCGTGCGAAGTTATGCCTGACCTTCCAGGCAGATGTTGTCACCGAATTCATGAATATCATCGAAGGCACTGCGTCGTTCAGCTTTGTTACAGATGCGAACCTCGACATTACGATCCCGGAAAATCTCTCTACAAAATACTCTTATATCAAGGGAAGCGGACGGCTGGGCTGCACTGGGATTACGACAGACACTGAACGGAATACATTGCAGGGGCTGACGAACGCGACCGTCAATTTCCAGTCGGCCGTTGACTGGTTGTACAGTAAGGCGGAAGAGTTCATCGGTGCAAACTTCGGCGGGGTGTTCAGCGACCTGGCGGAGGCCAACAAAGTTCTTCTTGATCATCCGGTGCAAGTGACAGTCACAACCCTCGATGAGAAGCTGTCTTATGTGTACGGGAAATTCCTTCCACTCCTGAAAACCAAACTACGAAGAGATGCCATAACCCAGCACATTGCGGCACTGATTGACCTCAGTGAAGAAGCCACGGCACTCCTCATAGCAGAAGATGTGGATCAGCTCATTAGCGATCTCTCATCTGAGGGATTTTCAGCGGTGTACTTTGGTGACCAAACATGGAATGCTGTTGCGCTCGAAAGGGTGGACGAAACGGTCAATTTCTCTTTGGGGGCTGCTTCACCCGACCCGCTTGTTCCGGCTGACAACTTCAGTGTGCGCTGGGAGTCGTTTGTCGCTGCGCCAGCAAGCGGTGAGTATACTCTCGTGGTAGAGGTAGACGAGGCCGATGAAGAGTTCAGGCTTCTCCTTGATGATGCGCTCATCCTTCAAAAGGCGTCGGGCGATGCAATGCTTTCATGGGAGGTGATCGCGGACCTGAACGCAGCTCAGATGCATCGCCTCAAGCTGGAATATGCTGAAATATCCGGAAATGCCGGCGTCCGATTATACTGGAAAACGGCGACAACCGCGATGGAGATTGTTCCCTCGTCTTCTGCCTACCCTGCGGGTATCGTTAATGCCTTCGCCGAACAAGCTGCAGTGTTCCACCGCGCATCGGAGTTTATCTCTGGCTTTGAACTGAGCGGGACTGAGCTTGACCACTTTCTGACCCATGGAGCTGACTTTGGTGCCAT
>DAIPLH010000174.1:2995-3731 GCA_036769325.1 Bacteroidota bacterium | reverse complement strand
CCATTGATTTCAAAGGGATAACGCCTGAACACTGGAGGCGCGTGAACGACTACGCTGTGCTCCGCAATGCTGTGCCACAGGCGCAAACATTGCTCACAGATGTATTCCAACACGCAAACATGATAGATCCGGCGCCCAACGTTCCTGATCTCACTGACATGCTCCAATTGGCGACTGCATGGGACGAGAGCAGCTTAGGGTACCTGGTCAATTCGCACTTTGTCCTGACCGTTTCCGATTTCAAAAACGAAATCGCCCTGAACAGGATCTACGAGGTGATGAAGATTGTCACCAGGACAGGTCTCTCCGCCGAGACGATCACGACCTGGGGAGAAGCCGAAACAGACTTCGACGTCCTGAATGAAACAGCCCAGTTGATTAAAAACACGGTCAAAGCAAAGTACGAGGAAGAAGACTGGCTGGAGTTGGCAGGTGATCTGAGTGATAAAATAAGGGAAAGCCAAAAGCAGGCCTTGATTGGCTACCTCCTGATGCAGCCGGCGATTAAGGCATGGGGTGCTGAGGATGCCGATGGCCTTTTTGAATACTTCCTCATTGATGTGCAAATGGGTGCATGCATGGATACATCTCGTATCGTGCAGGCCAACTGCTCGATACAGATGTTCATCAATCGCTGTCTGCTTAACCTTGAGAGTGAGATGTCGACTGGAGTCGAAAAGGGCGTCTCGCCCGGATCGATTGACATGGGTCGTTGGGAATGGATGAAGAAGGCGGT
>DAIPLH010000174.1:0-2985 GCA_036769325.1 Bacteroidota bacterium | reverse complement strand
AGCTAATCGAAAGGTATTCCTCTACCCGGAGAACTGGCTGGAGCCCGAATGGCGCAGTGACAGGAGTGAGTTCTTCAAGGATCTCGAATCTCATCTCGTTCAAAACGACATAACCGACACCAGCGTGGAGCAGGGCTTTCGGAATTACCTGATGAGTCTCAATGAGGTTGCAAATCTGGAAGTCTGCGGGATGTATCAGGAGAACTACGATAGTGGGACCTTGAAATACCTGCACGTCTTTGCACGAACCCATAACGCGCCATACAAGTTCTACTACCGAAAGTGGAATGAATTCAGAAAATGGAGTGCCTGGGAGAGCGTCCAGGCTGATATCCGGAACGAAGAGAATGGAGATGAAAGTGGTGTCCATCTGATACCCGTAGTCTGGAAAGGACGTCTCTTTCTTTTCTGGCCCGAGTTCATGAAGGTGCAAGAAGCCAGCGACCACTCAGGCGAATCCGTGGAAGACCTTTCTGACAATGATGTCTCGAGCCTGGCGGCGAACGAACACCTAGAGATCAGACTCGCTTGGGCCGAAAACGTGGATGGAAAGTGGACACCGAAGCAGTTGTCAAAGGAGTTCGCTCGAATCGAATTGTTGACAAACAAGAGAATGTTCTCATTTACTGCCTCAATCGATGATTCGACCAATGAGCTGAACATCGTAGTATGGTACTATCAGTACTGGAATGAGTTTGCACGGTTCGTGCTATCGGATATTCAGTCAAAAATCGTTGTGCGCTACCCCAGTACATGGCCTGCCCAGGAGATGACAGACTACAGCTCGGATTTCATGAAGCGCTCCCGCTATTCTGAGCTTGAATTACTCGATGATGTGTACCTTCAGAACCAGAAGGACCACCGCCTTCTCCCTGGAAACAATAATCCATATGAAGAGAATAGACTTGACCACCCCTTCTTTTTTAGTGACGTTTACAGGACCTACTTTGTTCGGCCGGTGAGTATCAAGATCCTGGATTCTGTGAGGAACCCCGGTTATTACGCACCGTACCTGCCGGAACTTGTGGATGATAGTGGCTTCAACATCCCTTTTGATATCCCGGATGTTGGACCCGATGACTATATGCCGGACGAGTGGCTTACTGAGCCCTCGATGGTGATTGGTGGAAATGGCTTCAACTCGCCAAGCAACCCCACGCAACCTGCAGAGATGACCATGAGGTCCCTGGAATCTGGCATGGCGGAAGAAGCCAATGGAAATTACTCGGTTATGACACAAGAACGTACGGGGTTCGCATTCATGTCGGATGCGAGGGTCGGCATGGCCGATGCATATGGATTAGTGAAGTTTGACACGGGGCTTGAGTTCAATACGTTTTACCATCCCTTTTCCAGTCAATACGTTACCAACCTCAATCAGGATGGTGTGAGCGGTCTTCTTGAGAGCGATACCACGTTGTCCAGTGATAGTGGTTCCACGTTCGAAACAAAATATGATCCAAAGTTTTCCCAGAACTATGTCACCAAGGCACCTTCAAGTAACGACTACAAGCCTGGAGAAGCTTACACCTATTACAAGCAGAATGTGTGTTTCGATGTATTTGGTGCGAACAGCGCATACAACTGGGAACTTTTTTTCCACGCACCCCTTTACATTGCCACCCGGCTCAGCAAGAATGGGAAGTATGAAGAAGCGATGAAGTGGTTCCATTACATTTTTGATCCAACCACGGACGACATGCCGGCAGCCGGAGAAAGCGAAGTTTCCCGTTACTGGAAAGTTCTCCCGTTCAAAACAACGGAAGCAGAGAGCCTTGAGGATTGGTTCAAGACGCTTTCTCCAAACTCCGATCCGACTGCAGAGAATGCGATCATTAAGGAATGGCGGGAGAATCCCTTCGACCCTCATCTTATCGCAAGCAACCGGCCGATTGCCTACATGAAGCATGTCGTGATCAAGTATGTGGAAAACCTCGTAGCATGGGGCGATTCACTCTTCAGGCAATTCACGATGGAAAACGTTAATGAAGCATTACAGATTTATGTGCTGGCCAACCACATTCTTGGTCCCTATCCGGAATTCGTACCCAAACGGGGTGAGATCAAGGCTGAATCCTACCATACGCTGGAGGATAAATGGGATGATTTCTCGAATGCGCTCGTGGAATTGGAGAATATCTTCCCTTACAGCAGCGATATCAGCACCGGCTCAAGTTCAACCGGAACGAATATGCTCGGGATAGGTTCATCGCTCTATTTCTGCATCCCGGAAAACGAGAAGTTGCTCGAGTCCTGGGACACTGTCGCAGATCGACTGTACAAGATCCGTCACTGCCAGAACATTGATGGAGTGGAACAACAGCTGTCATTGTTTGCACCTCCTATTGATCCGGCTGTTTTGGTTCAGGCGACTTCGCAGGGTCTTAGCCTGGGGAGCATACTCTCTGACCTCAGCAGTCCACCCCCCATTTACCGGTTCACGCACCTCATCCAGAAGGCAAATGAGTTTTGTGCAGATGTGAAAGCTCTTGGTTCGGCTTTGCTCTCAGCTCTTGAAAAGAAGGATGCCGAGGAGTTAAGCCGCTTGCGCGCATCGCATGAGACTGCCATGCTTGAACTTGTAACGGAGGTCAGGGAACGACAGGTGCTGGACGCCAAGGCCAACAAAGAAAACCTCGAAAAAGCACGGGAGATCGCTGAGTTTCGTGTCGGATACTACACTGGCCTGCTCGGAAACGAATCTGTGACGGTGCCACCCTCACCCACTATCGATGCGGATGTCACTTCTGAAACTCAGCTGCCCTCGGATACGAGCATTGCCACAGTCGAACCGAATGTGGATACTGCATTGGTCGATAGCGAGGAAAGTGGAGTAAAGCTAATTGGACGAGAGAAAGAAGATCTTGATAAGAATTCGGATGCTGGCGATCAAAGGGACATAGCCGCTTGGACGGAAAAAGTTGGGTCGGTACTCAATGCTATACCGACCTTCGCTTTGGAGGCTGAGCCCTTTGGGGTCGGCGG
>DAIPLH010000518.1:0-1846 GCA_036769325.1 Bacteroidota bacterium | reverse complement strand
GCGTTGGTGGGCAAAGGCATTACGTTCGACACCGGTGGCATCTCGATCAAACCCTCTGACCGAATGTTGGAGATGAAGGGCGACATGGCGGGTGGCGCGGCGGTGTTGTATGCCATGAAGGCCATTGCACAGCTAAAGCCGGCGATCAACGTCGTGGGGATCATCCCGTCGGCAGAGAACACACCGGATGCCAATGCACAGCGGCCGGGCGACATCTTCACCGCCAAGAACGGCAAGTCAATCCAGGTGGACAACACCGATGCGGAAGGCCGTCTGGTGCTGATTGACGGGTTCGCGCTTGCGGGCGAGATGGGGGCGACACACATCGTGGACATTGCCACGCTCACCGGAGCCGTGGTGCGGGCACTGGGGCAGGGCTACGCCGGCATTATGGGCAATGACCCGACTCTGATTCAGGCTGTCATCCGTTCCGGTGCCAACCACGGGGAAAGCTATTGGCAATTGCCGCTGCCCGAGGAGTACAAGGAACTGCTGAAGACACCGTATGCTGATATTAACAATGTCGGTGGGCCCAATGGGGGAGCGATCACCGCGGGGCTGTTCCTACAGGAATTTCTGCCTGAGAAAACGGCCTGGGCCCATCTCGATATCGCAGGTCCGTTTCTGTTCGATAAACCTTGGAAGTATTACGCTGCCGGAGCTACGGGGTTTGGCTTGAAGACTTTCGTCGACCTTTGTGAGAAGTTTGAGGAGTACTTCCCGAGGGCTTGATTAGTGCTTGATGGAGAGAGTGGGAGTTGGCCTTGGAATGTGATCGCCGTCCGGAGGCCGGCTCCCACTCTCGTACTGTTTTCTGACAATGGAACGCAACTGCAGATTCGTCACGGCTTCGGTTTCGATTTGTCGTCCGGCGCTTCCTGAACGTCCGTGATCTTCACTTCCGCTTCGAAACGCTTGTAGTTTTCATATTTCACGACTTCCCGAATCCGTACCTTGTTGCCGGGAAAATCCAGAACGTCGTCGGCTTTCGTGTAAACGGGGAACCAGTACTTCCCATCGACGTTGTTGCGATAGGTTTCAAAGCGCGGGAAGCGCGCGTCCTTGTTCTTTTTCGTCACCACGTAGATCGTCTTTCCATCCGTCTTCACAATCTGCAGATCCTGATCGTCCACCCAGATCTTTCCCTCAAAGTACCGTTCCTCCTTCTCAACCTTTTTGGGCGAGACATCGAACACGTAGCTGTCGATCTCGTCGATTTTTTCTTTCCCCAGATAGGTCAGATTGTACTTTTCCACATTGGTCGAGGTGAGAACGAACGGAAAGATGTTCTGTATGTCATGCAGGTCCTCTGGAGTCAGAATCACTCGTTGAAGGGTGCTGGGAGGAGAGCGGACCACCTTTTCAATTCGGCGGCCTTTGTTGTCGAACAAGATGTCGGAGACCATGAAATACTCTTCACCCGAGCGTCTGCCGTCCAGTTCGAGAACCTCAATGCGTACCGTCTGCCGGTAGATGTAGTTCTCTCGGGCTTTCTGAAATTCTTGCTCTTTCTCTGAGAACTTGCGGATGATTTCTTCCACCGCGATCTGCGGCTTTTCCTTCCGAACTGCGGCCTTCCCGTTCTCGTCGGCCCTCATCAGGGATGGCAGGCCAAGCAGGATCAGGAAGCCTGTGAGCAAATATTTCTGGATCATTACCCCTCCATTGCAAATGACAACAGTCAGCGCGTTAGAAGTGAAGCGGGCACCTAGAGTTGCCCGGCTTCAGAAGTTCATGTGGGGTAATGATCCCAGTAGCTGCGGGGTTGGGTCAAAGGAAAAGATGAGGAAGGATTCAGGATTGAAGATAGAAGATGGTGGCAATAGGGTCCCGAATTGCAGAATTC
>DAIPLH010000517.1:0-1850 GCA_036769325.1 Bacteroidota bacterium | reverse complement strand
TCACAAGGCATTACAAACCAAGGATGGCGTCCTCTGGGTTGATATGGAAAACCCGGATGAAGCTGAGGACGAGACGATCCTTGTTTCACTTCTCGATTTCCACCCCCTCTCCATCGAGGATGCCCGGAGAGGAAGCGGCGAAGACCCCCATCTTCCCAAAGTCGATGAATTTCCCGGATACCTATTTGTTATTTTCAGTGTAGTCGAACCTCTGCAGACGGGTCCGGAAGAATTGCGAGCCGGCCCCTCCATTTGTACCCGCCAGCTCAGCGCTTATATTACCTCAAGAGTTCTCGTTACCCATCACTATCAACCCCTCCGCTCAATCGGAACTGTGCATCAGTTTCTCGAAAAAAACCCGGAGGTCATGAAGCGGGGACCGGACTACCTGTTTCATCTCGTTATTGACGATGTGGTCGATCATTACTCTCCTATCCTTGATGGTCTGGACGATGCCCTCGACCGGTTGGAGAAGGATGTCTTCCGTTCTCCAAAGCCACAAACCATGTCGCACGCTCTCCAAATGAAAAGAACAATCATGACCATCCGCCGGATTGCCTTCTACCAGCGTGAAATGTTGAACCGTCTTTCCCGTGGAGAGTTTGAGCTCATCTCGGCCAACGAGATGGTCTATTATAGAAATGTCTACGATCACCTCGTGAGAATGACGGACATCGCAGACACCTATCGCGATATGATTACAGGCCTCCTTGATGCATACCTTTCAGTGACCTCCAACCGGTTGAATCAGGTCATGAAGGTTCTTACCATCATTTCCACTATTTTCCTTCCTCTGAGTTTTATTACCGGATTTTTCGGAATGAATTTCAAGTTCCTGCCGACCCTTGAATGGGAGCATGGTACTCTCCTCGCCTCTGGAATCATGCTCATAGTCGCAGTGGTGATGCTCTGGGTTTTCAAACGAAATCGCTGGATGTAAGCGGCAGCACTTTGTGGTGAATCATATACCACGAAGACGCGAGGACACGAACAGGAAATCAGCATAAGTTATCTCTGTGGGTATCGGTGCCAATCTGTGTATCTGTGTTCCCTTTTCTTGACATGTTCCGCTTCAGGCGTTATATTGAACCAACTTTTTGTCAACATTTGCCGATGACCTTTGCGGGTTGGGTTAGTCCGTGTGAATGTCCAGACCCGCACCTTTTCCAATTTCCCAACACCTGAAATTCCCTTGCTTCCGCCCGATTCGGATGACTGTGTCAACCGGTTTGTTCATGGAGGCTCTCACCTTGCTTTGAAAGGATGACTGCGTAAATGGCGCAGATTTTTCATCCA
Organism: Bacteroidota bacterium; assembly: GCA_036769325.1. GTDB lineage: Bacteria > Bacteroidota > Ignavibacteria > UBA10030 > UBA6906 > DAIPLH01. The sequence goes on along the minus strand of DAIPLH010000517.1, from coordinate 554 downwards.
AGCATGAAGGTTCTGTCCCGGGCCAGTATTGTCGGCGCGCTGGTTATTGTTGCCGTTCTGCTTCTCATCGGAGGCGGGATCTACCGCTCAGGATATTCGACCAACGTCGGTGTTCCGAGGGAACAGCCCATTCCATTCAGTCATGAACATCATGTGAACGGCCTCGGTCTCCGCTGCGGGTACTGCCACACCACAGCAGAGTTCTCACCATTCGCCGGTATCCCGGCTACCCATACCTGCATGACCTGTCACTCTCAAATCTGGAATACCAGCCCAATGCTCGAACCCGTCAGGCGAAGTTATGCGACTGATACTCCGCTTGAATGGATCAGAGTCCATGACCTTCCGGACTTTGCATACTTCGATCATAGCATCCACGTTGCAAAGGGGATGGGCTGCGCGACCTGCCATGGTTCTGTGAACGTCATGCCGTTGACCATGAAAACGCATACACTCCAGATGAAGTGGTGTCTCGATTGTCATCGTGCTCCCGAAAACAACATCCGCCCGCGGGAGGAAGTGTATAACATGAGCTACGTCCCTCCGGACAATCA
>DAIPLH010000516.1:0-1852 GCA_036769325.1 Bacteroidota bacterium | reverse complement strand
GGAGACAGTATGCGAATCTTACCAATCTTCCTGGGCCTGTTGCTTGTCGTTGCCCCTGCACATTCTCAGGAGCAGGCAGCGCAATTGAAGCACCACCCTTTTTCCGGAACTCTCGTCCTGGGAGTCGGGGCGGGTGCGACGTGGGGAAGGACAGATTACTCCAATGTTCAAACCGATCTGATGGGACGGGCAATGGTGGAGTATTACCTGCCGACCACCTCCGCTGGAGCACTCGGTTTCCGTGGTTTCATTAATGGAGGATACGTGAGTGGTGAAAGATCCTCTCCGGGAACCCCTATGGAAATCCGCACTCCGTTTAACAATATCGGAGGGGGATTGTCATATACATTCTCCGTCCAGGACGCATTTTTCCCATATGTCTTTGCCGGAGCATCGTACATGTGGTTCAGCCCCAAGGACAGTGATGGGAACGAGCTTCCAGGCAACCTTGCCGGGAGCTATGGGAAGAACGAGGCAAACTATCACGCCGAACTTGGCGCCCGTCTGGCACTTTCAACAGAAATTACCCTGGACTTGAGTGTGGGTACCCAGGTCAGCACGAACGACAATTGGGATGAGTTGACTGGAGGCGGGAACAACGATCATATGCTTCAAACCATGCTCGGTCTCTCGTACGCAATCTTCGCAACGGCCGACGATGACAAGGACGGCGTGGAAGACGAAAATGATCGATGTCCTAAAACCCCGAAGGGAGTGGTTGTCGATGAGTTCGGATGTCCATTGGATTCTGACGGCGACGGTGTTCCGGACCATCTGGACAAATGTCAGGACACGAAACCTGGTTTGGAGGTTGACAAAGATGGCTGCGCGACTGATTCCGATGGAGATGGAGTTCCCAATCCCAATGATCGGTGCGCCAATACGCCTTCCGGCGTTCGTGTTGACGCTTACGGTTGCCCTGACTCTGATGGCGATGGCATCGCAGATGATATTGACAAATGCCCGGAAACCCCGGAGAAGGTTCGGGTGGATGATTTGGGATGTCCATTGGATACAGATAAGGACGGGGTCGCCGATCACATTGATGAGTGTCCGAACACGCCAGTCGGTCAACAGGTTAACGAGCGAGGATGCTCGACTGAAAAAGAGACGAAGACAATATTGCTAAGCGGCGATACGAACTTTGAGACCAAAAAGGCGAATCTTCTGCCGGCCGCATATCCGACCCTTGATAACCTCGCAGAAAACATGAAGACCAATCCTGAGACACGGTGGCGGATTGAGGGTCATACAGATGCAAACGGTTCTGACGAGTATAATATGAAGCTCTCACAGGCGCGTGCTGATGCCGTGGTTCAGTACCTTACCGGGAAAGGAATCGACCGAGGCAGGTTCGAAATAGTTCCTCTGGGCGAATCACAGCCCGCGGCGGACAATGGTTCGTCCGAAGGAAGGGCAATGAATCGACGGGTTGAGATCAAGCTGATAGAGAACTAGATGGTTGTTGTGGGGCAGGGCAGCGGAAAGTCCTTGCCCCACATTCATTCACTCTAGATTGGACGTTACATGAAGTCCCCGATGGCAAAGAGAAGCCTGACTGACCGCTAACAATTGGCGGTTAACCAATAGCCGGTTAATGGTTATCGGTTAATTGTCAACTAAAAGGCTCAGGCCACCCTCGCCACTGTCTTTCTCTTCCTGACCGCTGTTTTTGGCGCTCTCGACTCGAGAAGAGTCTTTCTGCCACCTGCGAGGAATTGATCGCCCGTCACGGAAGCGAAGAGGTGCATGAGACTCACCACAACACCGGTCCATCCCGTCTGATGACTCGCGCCAAGGCCCGCACCATTGTCCCCATGGAAGTACTCGTAGAACAGCACATGGTCCTTCC
>DAIPLH010000003.1:18072-23773 GCA_036769325.1 Bacteroidota bacterium | reverse complement strand
CCGATACCGCTGTCGAAGACGCCGATTGGTTTGGAAGAAATGTTGGTCATGACAGCAGTCTATTGAGTCCTTTCAAGTCTGTTTAGTCTGTTCAGAAAAAGTCGATAGTCGGTAGTCGACAGTCGGCGATTGCTGTATCCTGCGATCCGTATTCTGAAATCTGTAATCTGAAATCCGTAATCCGCCAGGATTCACCCCGCCTCGCTCAGCTGCTCTTCTGTAACTTCTTTAATCGTCTTCAGGAGTGAAGCCCGGATCTCGTCCCTACGGACCGGATCATTGATCAGGCTCCCTGACTTGTCCTGGACATAGAAGGCATCAACAACGCCATCAATCCGGGTTGCTATTTTTGCGAAGTGGATATTGATCCCCAGGTGTGAAATTGCCTCCGTGATCCGGTAGAGGAAGCCGACAGAATCCGGGGCATAGACATCAATGATCGTAAACCGGGGATTCTCTTCAAAAACAATGTCGATCCGGGTTGAGGGATTGGCCGGCTTTTCCTGTCTCCTCTTCCATTTCCGTTTGTGCGCTGCGAAGAGGGTCTTCACCGCTATCTTTCCCTGAAGGACATTCCGCATGTCTTCGCTGATTTTCCGACACACCTCCTGGTCGAGATGCGCGTGCGTCGATGCGTCGCTGACACGGAAGCGATCGATGATGACGCCGTCGTCCCTTGTGAAGATGTTCGCATCGAAGATGGTGGCGTCATTTGCCGCAAACACTGCGCAACAACATGAAAGCACGAATGGAGCGTCAGGACCGATAACCGTTACCTCCGTGTGTCCTTCAGCCTGCCGGAACAGCACCGGGACAGAGTTCTTCCCCGACCCTTCACGGATATGTCTTGCGATCTCCTCCTCACTGAAGAGTGCCACATACGCATCGTTCCCGATGCCGTCAAGGTGCGCTCTCACCTCTTCCTGCGGAATGGTCTTGCTCAACCGATCGACAACCTGACTAATCGAAGCCTCTCTGCGTGACTCATGCAGTTGCGTGATCTCAGAGCCCTTCAGTTTCCGCTGCAGAACCTCAGTGGTCAGCATATACAGATCACGGAGAATGGATGCTTTCCAGTCGGTCCAGACCGTCATGTTAACGGACGACAGGTCCGCATAGGTCAGCAGATACAGATGGTCAAGTTGTTCAGGATTTGAAAACCGTGAGGCAAATTCCCGGATGGTCTGCGGATCATGAATGTTCCTTCGAAAGGCGATCTGCTCCATCACCAGATGATTGCGGATCAGAAATGAGACAAGCGGAATCGCATCCGACATTCCCAGGCGGGTGAGGATTCCTGCAGCCATGTCCACGCCGAGCACCTCGTGATCTGCGACGCTTCTCGGCTTGGCGATATCGTGGAGGAGAATGGCCATATAAAGAACGTCCTTCCTCCGGATATTGCGAAACACCTCATGCAGAATCCCGCTCTCCTCCCGCAGCCCTTCCGCCTTCGCCACTGCTATCATCGTATGCTCGTCGGCGGTGAAGTAGTGATAGACGTTGTGCTGAAAAAAAGAAACGAGATCGCCGAACTCCGGAATCAGACGGCCGAGGACATTCAGTTCGCTCATCGCGCGGAGAGTGTACCCGACGTTTCGCGACCCGAGAATCCTTCTGAACATGGTTGCGACTTCGGGAATCGACACTGTTTCAGAGGTGACAAGCCCGCTTCCCGCTTCAATAAGGCCCTGAAGACGAAAATCCATTTCTGCATCCCGCTCCGCTGCTGCAAGAAAGGCTGAGAACAATTCCCTGACATCCGCGAATCGTTGTACCGTCGGTCTTGCAGTAAGGACGTCCCCCTTCAGAAGGAAATGGTCTGCGACCGCTTCAAATTCGTCCGACTCCTCAGCGGGCTCCACCAGGGCCCTGAACCTCCGGCCGAGGCGTCGACTGACCTGGTCGATTGTCCGGGCATGCATGTAGTACAGTCGCATGAACACTTCGGCAGCACTCGATCCATTCTCAGGGACGAAACCGAGGGAGCGGGCAAGGTTGAGTTGCAGGTCATACTCAAGAGTATCGTGCAGGGATCCCCGGACGTAATGCATCTCATGTCTGGCACGCAGAAGGAACTGGACCGCATCGCATACCTCCTGATCCGATTCGAGAAACCCATGATGGCTCAGCAGGTCGAGGAAACCCTTGACGGCCGCCTTCTCCCCCGTGAGGGGAACGCAGAAACGTTCATCAGTCCCTCGAAAGAGCCAGAAAAGGGTGTGCATATCCCGGAGCCCTCCGGCACTCTTCTTTACATTCGGCTCGAGAAGCTTGACGGAGCTTCCGTAGCGTTTCTGTCGACGCTCAAGATCAGTCAGGACACCTTCGACAAACCAACGCGAATCTCCGGATTCGATTTTGCTGCGCAGGGCACCAGAGAACGCCTTGGCAAGGTCTTCATTGCCACAGATAAACCTGCTTTCGAGCATGGCCGACCAGGCATCAAGGGATACTCCATGAAGGCCCAGCGCCTCATCAACCGTCCGAACCGAGTGTCCCACATCGGTCCCTGCATCCCAGAGGAGGTGAAGCAACGAGCCGGCTGTCTCCGTCGCGTCTGCACGATCCTCGCCAAAGTTACAGAGAATCATCAGGTCGATGTCGGAGAAGGGAGAGAGCTCACCCCGGCCATAACCACCCAACGCGAGAACCGCGGCATGCCGGCCAGCCGAGGCTCCGAGGCTCTCGTGAGCCGAGCGGATCGTTTCATCCATCAGGAGTGTGAGCGCTGTACAGGTGTCGAAGCCGGAAGCACCAGAGGCATGCAAATCCGCAATCTGCTTCCTTCGGACTGATAAAGAGGCTTTGAGATCGGTGAGAAACTGGTTCATGCCGGATTTCAATGTAAAGATTGGATGATGGTTTTGCAAACAGTGAAAAACAGTCGGCAGTCGGGAAAGACAGTCTATTTAGTCTGTTCAGTCTGTTTAGTCTGTTTAGTCTATAAAGGAAAAGAAGTCGGCAGTCCATGGCGGAGACAGGAAAGAGGAAACCGGAATCCGAAAACAGGAACAGGCGAGGACTCTGGCGGAGGTCTATCGCTCTCTTTCTCCGGAAGAGAAGAAGAAATGCGTGATTTATGGGGAGAACTATGGAAGAGCCGGAGCAGTCGATTTCTTCGGGAGGAAATACGGACTGCCGGGAGCAGTCAGCGGACACAACAACTACTGGCTTTGGATACCAGAAGGCCTTGAGGTTAGTACTATACTCATGTTCGACGATGAGATGGGGGACAAGAAAAACATTTTCGACAGCGTAGCCATTGCGGGGACGTACAGCACTCCACATGCACTCCCCTACGAAAACAACCTCACGATTTATCTTTGCCGAAGTCCTCGCTTCCCTCTTGATTCGCTTTGGGGAAGGGTCCGGTCCTACGAATAGCCCACCTACTCTGCCAATCCAAGTTTCCTGACGAGTGCCTGAAAGCGCGGGTGTTTGCGGACCGAATCGGTCATTGGTTCCGCATTCGCATACACCAGCAGCCCTTCATGCTCTTCGTAGGCGCGCTCGAATGCGTCAAGGGCCTGTTCGTATTCCTGACGACCCATATGGACCATCGCAAGGTAATATGTCGAGAGCTTGTGGCTCTGGACCATTTTCACAAGGTCATCAAAGATTACCTCCGCTTCACGGGTCCTGCCTGCTCCGGCGTACGCGACCCCGAGTCTGGCATAGATAATCGGCCTGCGGCCCGACAGCCGGAGAGCCGTCTCAAGCTCCCTGATGCCTTCTGCATGTTTTCGTTGCAAGGAAAGTGTCATCCCGAGAATAAAATGCGCGTCGGCGTACGTGGAGTCCATGGCAATGGTTTTTCGCAATTGAACGACAGCCTCGTCATACCGACGGCCGAGTTGAAGCACCCGGCCGACACCTGTGCTGACACCCGATGAGAGTGGATCAAGCTCTTGTGCACGCTTCATTTCCGCCAGGGCCTCTTCGGTCCGTCCCTTAAGCGAAAGAAACAGGCCATACCATTCGTGAGACCGGGAGCTGCCAGGCTTTAGCTCAATAGCACGACGGAATTCGCTCTCTGCCTCCGCCCAGTTCCAGTCCAGCCGGAACCTGACATACGCGAGCGATGTATGCGCCTCTGCAAGCGTCTCATCCAGCTCAAGTGCTTTCATAACAGCCTGTCGCGCCTTCGTCGTCGCCTCGGGAGCTGGCAGAATGTTATATCCGGAAGAAGCCACAAGAGTATAACAATCCGCCAATCCCGCATATGCGTTAGCGTAGTTCTGATCAATGGCAATGGCATCTTCGAAGTACCTGATGGCTTTGACGATGTCTTCAGCAGTCCGCTTATTCAGGTGGAAGCGCCCAAGGAGGAACAGCCTGTATGCATCCATGTCCTGCGTCCCGCTTTTTCCGATCTGCTCCTGCTCCCCCTGCACGAGCTGAACCCGCAGGACCTCTGCCACCCTGCGTGCAATGTCCGTCTGTATCCCAAAAACATCCTTAAGGTCACGATCGTACTCCTCCGACCAGAGGTGCTGCTGGGTTGATACATCGACAAGCTGGACGGCAATGCGGGCCTTATTCATGGCCTTTCTCACACTGCCTTCGAGAATGGTGCCGACGCCAAGGGTTCGGCCGATTTCGGAAACCCCTGCAGTGGCTCCCTTGTACTTCATGACTGATGTCCGCGCGATAACGTCGAGACCACGGATTGAAGAAAGCTGGGAGATCAATTCTTCGGTCATCCCGTCTGCGAAATACTCATCGGCAGATTCCTTGCTGATGTTGGCAAAGGGAATCACGGCGATTCTGTTGCGGGGGAACTCTTCACCGCCGGGTGGTTGGACAAACAGGAAATATGCTGCACCGACCGCCGCAAGCAAGAGGGCGACAGCGCCGGAACGCCGCACACGATCGTGCCGCACGAAGTAGCGAAGCCGCTTCACCAACGGGAGTTGCTTTCGCTCCCACGGAAGGACAAGCTTGTAGACAGTAAGTGGAGACCGGATATTTTTCAGATCCGGCTTTCCCAGACTCAGGAGCGGCTCTTCGATCTTGTTCCTGATCTGCCTTGCAAAATCTTCGGTGAGGCATATGCCGCCTGGGTCTGCCAGGGGTTCGACGCGCGCGGCAATATTCACTCCGTCTCCATGCACGCGGTTTCCCACATGTACGACATCTCCCAGGTGCAGTCCGATCCGAAGATGAATCCCTTTCTCCGGAGGGAGCTCCAGGTTACGCTGACGCAGGGAATCCTGAATCTCAATTGCACACCGGGCCGCGCCAAGAGCGCTGTCAAACTCCACCAGAAATGCGTCTCCGATGGACTCAATCTCTTTGCCACCATGATGTCCGAACACCGGCCGAAGAATCCTGCGATGCTCTTCGAGGAGCTCAAGCGAGAGGGCCTCGTTCCGCTGGGCGAGGGCGCTATAGCCAACCATGTCGGTAAACATGATGGCCGACAGCCGACGTTGCTGGGAATCAATCTGGCGGACTGTCTCGAATGCCTGCGGGTGAGATCCCGAGGTTTGATTCCGATCAACGGATCGCAGCGCCTGAATGAAGCTCTCTGCCGAGGGAAAGCGTTGTTCGGGATTCTTGGCCATCGCGCGGTTCAGGAACACGACCATCCCGGGCGGCACATTCGGGTTGGCGGCCAGGATGTCGGCCGGCGGCTCGTTCGCGATCTTGAACATGAGCTGCGCCATCGACTCGCCCTCGAACGGCAGCTTGCCGC
>DAIPLH010000003.1:317-18062 GCA_036769325.1 Bacteroidota bacterium | reverse complement strand
AGTGGATGGAATGACTTCGAGGTCAGGTTCATCGTGAAGCGTGGAGTACATCATGGCCGCCTGATGTTCTCCGCGAAAAGGTCGGCGCCCGGCAATCATTTCATACATCACCACACCGAGCGCGAACAGGTCCGACCGGCCGTCGGCTTCAATCCCCTGCAATTGCTCCGGCGCCATGTACGCGGGAGTGCCGGCAGTTGAAAGGGTTTTTGTGAGGCGGGATCCTTCCTTGAATTTGGCAAGCCCGAAATCCATAACCTTGACCACTCCGGCAGGGGTGACCATGATATTCTCTGGTTTGATATCCCGGTGAACGAGACCCTTTAGGTGTGCTGCCCGCAATGCTTCGCCAATCTGCAGTGTGTACTCAACTGATTCTTTGGGGCTCAGTGCACCCTGCCCGATCCGGTCTCTCAGGCTGACCCCCTCCACGAACTCCATTTCAATGAACATCTGCCCGTCATGCTCTTCTATCCCATACACAATGCAAACATTCGGATGATTCAGGGACGAGGCGGCCTGGGCTTCACGGAGGAATCGTGCCCGGTTCTCGGCGGATTGGCCCGATTGTTCGGGCAGAAACTTGAGAGCAACTTCGCGCTCGAGCTTCGTGTCAAGGGCTTTGTAGACAACGCCCATGCCGCCCTCACCGAGCTTCTTGTTGATCTTGTAGTGGGAAATAGTTGTACCAATCATGGCTCAATCCCGCAGCTCCCGCCAGAAGATGGCGGGATCCGCAATCCGACAAATGGACTTCGCTTCGCATCTCTCGCGAAGTCCAGTCGGATTGGGACCTCACCGAGCTTCTTGTTGATCAGGAAGTGCGATATCGTTTGGCCGATCACGAGGGATTCCTTCCGTTTTCCTGAAAGGCGTGCATTACGGGTCAGGCATGTTTCAGGTAGCGATCAACGAGGACCTGGCGATGATGGAGCTCGTGACCGGCAATGATGAAGGGGAGACACCGGACGGAAAACTCAAAGCCGCTTGCTGTTCCTCGTATCGCGAACATTTCAGGAGTGAAACTCCTGAACAGCAGGATGGTTGACCTTCTCACATCGCGATACTCATCGACAATATCTTCGAGCGGTCTGGATGTATAATTGGCTCCTGCAGCGTAGATCTCCTGGTCCATTCCCGGCAAAGGAGTCATCCTGTCTCTTGTGAACGCGAAAGCTCTGAATGCAAACACCCGTTCAGTATCGATGACGTGGCCGACCACTTCCTTCATTATCCACTTTCCCAGGGCGTAGCGGAATTCAGCCTTCTCGTTGCCAACCGTCGACAACAGTTTCACAAAGCTTTCAGACTGTTGAGAGAGGATCTCGAAAATATCCCCCTGCGGTACCAGATCGATGTACCGACTGTAGTATGGAGCATGTTCGGAGGGAGATGGACGGGTGATCGCTGCCATGGCTTTATTTCCCGCGAGTAGCGAATTTGTGTTTCAACTCGTCAAACCATCCGACCACGACGTTCATTTGAGTTATCGTCGTGTCGTTCTCTTCTGCCGAAAGGTTGATCAGGAACCTCTTGCCGTCCCTGGTTATGTCATAGACACCGAAGAGAGAACCGGGCATAGCACAGACCCTCTGGGGACGTGAGAACGTCAGGTTTGGCGTTCTTTTCACGTCAACCTTCATGAGATTTCCCTTCTCAACAAAAAAGAGCTCATTGCCGGTGGGGCTCCAGATAGGGGCCGAGCTTGTTCCTCCTGTTGAGATTTGCCACTTACCGTTCATCGCAGGGTAAGGAACCACATATACTTCATTGCGTCCCGATTCCCCGGAAAGGTATGCAAGCAAAATCCCGTCATGAGAAAGCCTGGGGGCATCGTCGTTCGAAGGAGACTCCAGGATTGGTTTCGCCTCGCGGTCACCGTCGAGCGACATCTCCCAGAGATCCCCACCGACACTGTAAATGAGACTCTTTCCCCCCCTCGCAAAGGCGGAACGGAACACTCCGGATGGCTTCCTCTCCTTACCCAATCTCTCAATTGTTCCGCTGCCATCCCCCGGCTTCCAGAAGAACCCCGTCTCGCGGCCCCTCTCCGAGAGAAACAATACCCTCTTTCCGTCCGGTGTCCAATCAGGCAGCCCGCTGTTCCCTCCGCCGAACGTGAGGCGTGTCAGCGTTCCCCTCGGCATGTCGTACACCCAAATATCATCATTCGCAGCACGTATTGTCAGCGCGATGTAATTATTATCGGGGGACAAGCGCGCATCGTCATACGGCCCTCGCGTTGTCGGCAAAGGAGTCACTTTCCCCTCCCGATCCATCCACGCCAGTGTGTTGATCAGTCCTGACTGGGGTCCGGCGGGCGCATAGATCAGAATCCCATTCCGGGACATTTCGAAATTCGCGGTACCCGACATCGGGTTGAGCATTCCACCTTCAAGCACAGGCAACGGTGGCCCTGTGACTTCCACTGATTCCACGTCGAAGGGGACAGCGTAGATTGAGTTATTGCGGGCATACATGATATGGCCGGTGGGAACGTAACGCGCATAGGATCCCCCACTCACCAGCTCCTTCCGTTCATGGGTGTTTACGTTTTCGGCGACAATCGCTGCATCATCGAACGAAGTGATGTTGTTGAACTTCACCGTAAAAATCAACCATTCATTTCCCGGAAGCATCTGGGGGAACCTGTGACTGATTTCGCCCCTGGAGGTGTCGACAACCGTGACTGGTTCGGGTACACCTCCCGCTGCAGGGACCCGGTGAATGGAACTGTTGAGATGGCCGTACCATATTGTGTTGTCAGTCGACCACCATCCACCGCGCATGTATCCCGGCACAGTGCAGATTTCCTGAGGCGCCCCACCGAAGATTGACACTTTCTTTAGTGAGCCAGAAGTGAAGAAGGCAACCCATTGACCATCTGCCGAGAAGAAAGGGTCAGACGCCTGTTCAGTTCCGGGCATTGGCTTTGCCGAGAAATCATCCAATGGCCTCAGGTGGAGGACTGAAGAAAGACCGGTTATACCCGCGCCCGCACCCTGAACCGATGCGAGATATGCAATATTCCTGCCGTCAGGCGAGATAGCGAGCGTTGCGGCTGCAAGCTCGAACGGAGACCATTTGACCAGGTTGATGGGAAATCTCATGACGGGAAGTTCCGGCGGTCCCGGGGCCGGTCGGGTAATGATCATGAAAACAAGGGCGAGGCCTAGAAACCCCGAGACAACTGGCCACAGAACGCGCTTCACCCGATCTTCTGGCCGGGCAGGACCCTGCCGACCGTCACCGGATGGCTTTTGGAACTGTCTTGCTTCGATGGTTCGCGTCGTCCGCTGCCGGCTCGACTCCCGTTTGTAGCGTTTGAGTTCCTTGGCAATCTCCGCAGCGGATTGAAATCGTTCTGTCGGATCTTTCTCCAGACATTCGAGAACGATCCGATCCAGGTCTGGATTTGTATCAGGCTTCACCGCTGCCATCGGCGTCGCGTCCACGTTGACGATCTCGTAGGCGATAGCTGTCTCATGCACTCCCTTGAACGGAAGCTGGCCTGTCAACATCTCGTAAAGCAATACTCCCAGCGAGAAGATGTCCGACCGATGGTCCGCATCCTGTCCCTGGATCTGTTCAGGCGACATGTACCCCGCCGTTCCAACCGTGCTCCCTTCCTTCGTCAGCCGGGATACACCCTTCAGCTTCGCAAGCCCGAAGTCCATGATCTGTGCAATCCCATCTTTCCGCACCATGATATTTTCAGGTTTGATATCACGGTGCACAACCCCCTTCTCATGGGCGGCTGCCAATCCTTCTGCCACCTGGATTCCGATCTCAAGGGCCTGTTTTTGGTTCAGCCCGCTCATCCGGTCTCTGAGCAGCTGGCCGTCCACATACTGCATCGCAATGAACAGTCTGCCGTCATGCTCATCGATCGCATACACCGTGCAGATGTTCGGGTGGTTCAGGGTCGCCGCTGCTTTCGCTTCCTGTATGAAGCGTGCCTTGTCCGCTTCTGAAGCAGACAGATGTGTGGGAAGGAATTTTAGGGCAACATCGCGCTCAAGCTTGGTGTCGAGGGCTTTGTAGACGATGCCCATTCCGCCTTCGCCAAGCTTCTCAAGGATTGTGTAATGTGAGATAGTAGTACCAATCATTGGAGACCAATTTTTCTTATGATGCTCCGGCGGACAGGTCCACCCTCGCCAAGTTTCTCGAGAATCTTATAGTGGGAGATAGTTGTACCGATCATAGATTCCCATATCCTTTTGACAACACCTGGCATCTGAATGCCCGGAACTGCAGTTTTCATCCTCATAGCGGTAGTCTCATTTGTTTCATGAATGCAGCGTATCGATGATCTTTCTCAATACTCCGCAGAAGCGGATTGCCTTTTATTGAGGGAAGGCCGCCATCGCGCTGACGGTACGCGCGCTCCAGCCATTCGAAAGCTTTGTCTGCTTCATCACGATAGGCATAGATCTCGGCAATCTGGTACGCGTCTTCGTCCTGAAACCCTCTGATCAATTCAGCCAGCGCGCTGTCCGATTCAGGTTTCATTCCAAGGGCGTGATAAACCAGCGCAAGTCCATACAATCGCCAGTCAGGTTCGGCTTCCTTCAACACTTCCGCCCGGGCCAAATCCAGTTTCTCTTGTTGAAGAAAAACAAGGCCGGCAGACGCATGGCCGCCGGTAAACTGCGGATTCAATTGAAGGCTCCTCTCGTGGGCGGCCAGTGACTCATCCAGCATGCCTGCGTACCAGCAATACAAACCGAGGCCACCGTACAACGAAGGAGAGACCGGATCGAGTTCAATTGCACGACGCATGAGTGCGATCGCCTGGTCGAATCGCCCAAGCGTGCGCGCCAAGCCGGCGGCCCCCCTGAGAACCTCCGCGTTTCCCGGATCAAGCTCCAATGCCCTTTGGAAGGACGCGTCTGCCCCAATCCAGTCCCAATCGTACCTTCGCTTTATCCATCCAATCTGTGCATGGGCTTCGGCAAAGTCAGGATCCAGCGCAAGCGCCTCTTCCGCCTCCAGACGTGCATCCTGGTACCCCTCATGAAGGGGTACGGAACCATCGTTGGCCTGCGAACTGTGAGTCCGGGACAACCCCACCCAGGCGGGGGCATAGCTGGAATCAATCGACAAAGCCTGCCGGAAATAGCGTGCTGCCTGCTTCCAATCTTCCTGAAGATCATACAAATGCTTTCCCAGAAGGTAGGCGTTATATGCCTCCGGGTCGGTTCCCCGTTGGCGTGTTCCGGTCTCTTTCGTCAGAAGAACGATCTTCAGCACTTCAGCGACTGCATGTGAAATGGTATCCTGCAGGGCAAAAATATTATCCACTGTTCCATCGTACGTCTCCGACCACAGGTGGGCATCCGTTTCCACATCAATCAGCTGTGCGGTGACACGCAGTGCATTGCCGGACTTACGGACGCTCCCCTCAAGAATGTGTTGCACGTTGAGTTTTGCCGCGATGGTCTTGATGTCGGTATCGGTTGCCTTGAATGAGAACGAGGAGGTTCGGGAGGTAACACGCAGCCCAGGATTCTTTGCCAGCACATTCAGAAGCTCTTCCGAGAGTCCATCGGAAAAGTATTCCTGATCAGGGTCGGAACTCATGTTGACGAAGGGCAGTACAGCAATGGTCTTTCTGTCCGGCCCGGGAGGTGGAGAAACCCCCTTGAACAGATAAACGCCAGTCGCCCCAAGCAACAAGATCAGGGGGGCAATGATCCACACGAGTCTCGACCGGCTCGCCGGGAAGGTTTTCGCAACACCTCCGGCACCAAGAGCCAGGTTTCGCAAGTCATGTACAACTTCATCGGCTGTTTGATAGCGTTTCGTGAGTTCTTTCGAGAGGCATCGTTCAATAACCCTCCAAAGCCCGTCGGGCGTGTCCGCCCTGAGCGTAGCCGCAGGGCGGGGTTCTTCATTCACGATCGAATAGGCAAGGGCCGCGTCATGCTCGCCGCGAAACGGCAAGTGCTTCGTGGTCAATTCATACAGTACAACGCCGAGGGAGAAGATATCTGTTCGTACATCAACATCCTCCCCTCTCATTTGTTCCGGCGACATGTACGCGGCGGTGCCGACTGTGCTTCCTGCCCGGGTCACCTGAATGGCATTCTGCAGCTTTGCCAGTCCAAAGTCCGCGAGCTTCACGTTTCCCTCCGCCGTCAGCATCGCGTTGTCGGACTTTACATCCCGGTGGATAATGCCTGCGCGGTGAGCGCTTGCCAGTCCTTCAGCGATTTGAATTCCAAACTTGACCACGTCAGCAAGGGGGAGATCCGCGCTCTCACTCCTCGCTCTCTGGACCGTGGATTTCAAGGTGCCGCCGGAAATGAACTCCAGGACAATAAAAGTGCTGCCGTCAGCCTCGCCAATGTCATGAATCGTCGCGATGGCGGGATGATTGAGGGCAGAAATCGCCCTGGCCTCGTGTTCAAATCGCGCGATATCATCGGGGGAAGAGGCAAGAGCCGGTGGGAGGAACTTGAGTGCAACAGTCCTCTCCAGTTTCATATCCCTCGCTTTGTACACAACGCCCATACCACCCTCTCCCAGCTTCTCGAGAATTTTGTAGTGGGAGATGGTTTGGCCAATCATGGCACTTTCACCTATGTGAAGCTGACTGGATCTGTCACCTATTTAAGAAGGATCAGGCTCTTCACGTCAGAATAACCATCTGCGTGCAAGCGATAGAGGTAAACACCGCTCGCCAGGCCAGCGGCATCGAAGCTGATCTTGTAGACACCTGCTGCCTGCACTTCGTCTACCAGCCGTGAGACCTCTCTTCCGAGAAGGTCATAGACACCAAGAGTTACTCTGCCTGACCGCGGAATGGAATATTGGATTGTTGTGACTGGGTTGAAGGGGTTGGGAAAATTCTGGTCAAGGGAGTAGACCTCGGGGACAGCGCTTGTGGGCTCTTCTACTGCGCTCAAAGGTCCGAAAGACAAATCATCAAGCAGGAAGGAAGAACCGATCTCGGGCTGCCCGCCTGAGCTTGATATCGACGCGTAGATGATACATGTGTCGGGAACCAGTGGAGAGAAGTAGATAATATTGGCAACCAGCTCTGTATAAACTGATGTCGATTGGGTGATTGTGGCCGTCCCTCCCCCTATCGCAGAATCTCCCTGCACCATAACCACAAAGACTAAGAGGATGTCCATGCCGAGCAAGTCGCACTGATACCATCCGTGTACTGCCTCGTGCCTGGCACCGACGGGAAACCCTTCCCCGGTTGAACCTGAGAAAATCAACGGCGAATAGGAAAATCCCGAAAAGTCCGCTACAACTCCGCTCACAGCCGATGATCCGGAATGGGAAACTCCGGACTGCGTAATGTTAATTAGAGTGCCCGGGATATTGCTGGTACTCCAGTCGCTGGGATTTCCCGATACCCATGTCTCAAAGCCTGCGTTCGGGATTTGCGCAAACGATGAAGCAGCGGCAGTGCACGTGAGAATAATCAAAACAATAGCAAAGCGTTTCATACGGTCCTCCTTGTGGTTTTTTTGATTTCAGATTTCAGATTTCTGATTTCTACCTTCTATCTTCTACCCTCTGCTTTCCTCTTCCTCCCAATTAACGAATCTTTTTGGATTGATGAAAAAAAGAGCCAGTCTGTTCAGTCTATACAGGAAAATAAGTCAGTAGTCTGAAGTCCACTACTTGTTCTCCCATACTTCCGCGTTTCGCGTTCCGCGTTCCGCGTTTCCATTCAATCATTCTGACAGTCCGACTCTTCCCAGCAGGTTCTTGAATCGAGGGTCGCTCCTCATACCATCAAAGAACGGATCCACCTTGATGAACATGAATATCCCTGAATGTTCATCGACCGCTCTGTTTAACCATTCGAATGCCCTGTCCCTCTCTCCAAGTGTTTCATAGAGGATTGCAAGACCGCCCGGAGGGACGTAGGTCGTTGTTGAAACGGCGAGCAGGCTGTCGAGGATACTTCGAGCCTCACCAGTCCTGCCTGCCCTGGCATGACAGCAGGCAAGCATGATAGTGCTGACGGGGGCCTGTGATAGTCGCGCTGCAGTTTCGAATTCCGTTTCCGCCTTCTCAAGCAGGCCCTGATGAAAGTAGCTTTGACCAAGAATGAGGTGACCTCTCATGAAATTTGGGTCAAGTTCAAGCGCTTTGTGAAAATACTCATTCGCTTCATCATACCGGCGGGCGAAGTAGAGCATCCATCCCACATCGCGGGTAATGATCAGAGAGAGCGGATCAAGCGTGAGGGCATGCTTCATCACTTCAACACCCTTGTCCAACTCCCCTTCACTTGTGAGGTATTCGGCATACCACTGGTGTCCTGTTGCATACAAAGGATTTAGCTCAAGCGAACGCCTGGAGTTCTCATCGACGGAAGAACGATCATAGGCATAGACGAGCATCGCGAAAGCGAGCGAGGCATACGACTCCGCCCGCTCCGGATCGATTTCCAGTGCTTTCCGCGCCGCCTCCATCGCCCTGGGATACGTGTTCAGCGGTGATGTCACCCCATATTCAAACCAACCGAGCACGCCGTATGCATCCGCCATGCCGGAGTACGCAAGGGCGAACTTCGGATCTTCGTCAACCGCCTGCCGGAAGTATTCAATGGATCGCTGGATCCCTTCGACAGAGCGTTTGTTCCAGTGATAACGTCCTTTGAGATAGAGCTCGTATGCTTCAACGCTCCGCGTGGGACGTTTCGCCAGACGTTCAGTATCTTTGTCGGCAAGGCGGAGCCTGAGGTTCTCCGAGATCTCCCTGGTGATCTCCTCCTGGACGGCAAGAATGTCATCAGGCTTTCTGTTGAACTGCTCTCCCCAGAGATGAGTGTTATCGGCAACATCGATCAACTCTGCGCTGACGAGAAGGTTATCACCACGTCTGACAACACGACCCGTGAGGACGGCCTTCACACCGAGCTTCTGTCCTGCAGCTTGCGGGTCTGCAACATTCCCCTTGAACCTGAAAACCGAGCTTCTCGACATGACCTTCAGTTGAGGCAGCTGGGAAAGGGAATTGATCAAAGACTCTGTGATCCCGTCGCTGAGGTACTCCATGCTCTCGTCGCTTCCGCCATTTTCAAAGGGGAGCACCGCCAGGGAATCGAGTGTCTCCCCCTCCTCGCGAAGGAGGAAGACAGCGAGAGCCAGCGCAAGAAGAAGGGCTCCGGCAGCTGAGGCAATTCCCAGCCGGGAGAATGCCGCGGACTTTGGCTGGGGGATGCCGATTTGAGGAGCGGTGCTTTCAGGAGAACGAATGAAATTTTTCAGATCTGCAGCAAGCTCACTCGCGCTCTGGTACCGCCCTTCCTGGTCCTTCTCGAGACACTTTCTGACAATCTGTTCAAGAGCGGATGGGACTTCCGGGTTTACGACTGAAAGGGGCTGAGGGTCAATGTTGATCACCTCATACATCACCGCAGCTTCATGAGCGCCCCTGAAAGGAAGCTGACCTGCAAGGAGTTCATACAGGAGAACGCCAAGCGAGAAAATATCCGTCCGGTGGTCGGTGTTCCCTCCCTGTGCCTGTTCGGGAGACATGTATGAAGTTGTGCAGATTGTACTTCCTGCCTTTGTCAGGAAGGACACGCCGGGCAACTTTGCCAGTCCGAAATCCATGATCTGCGCACGGCCGTCCGGACGAATCATGATGTTGTCGGCTTTGATGTCGCGGTGGACAATCCCCTTCGCGTGAGCGGCGGAAAGCCCCTCCGCCACCTGGACCACTACGTCAACAGCCCGGGCAACACTGAGATCACGTTTCGCTTCACGGAGGGTTTTTCCCTCGATGAATTCCATGACAATAAAAGTCTTCTCATCAAATTCTTTGATGTCATAGATTGTGCAGACGTTCGGGTGGTTGAGTGCGGATGAAGCCTTTGCTTCCAGAAGGAAGCGGGCTCTGTCCTCATCCGAAGCATTGAAGTGAAGCGGCAGGAACTTGAGTGCAACGATCCGGTCGAGCCTGGTGTCATGGGCTTTGTAGACAACGCCCATTCCGCCTTCGCCAAGTTTTTCAAGGATAGCGTAATGTAGGATGGTAGAACCAATCATGGCTCAATCCCGCAGCTCCCGCCAGGAGATGGCGGGATCCGCAATCCGACAAATGGACTTCGCTTTCGTGTCTCTCGCGAAGTCCAGTCGGATTGGGACCTCGCCCAATTTTTCAAGGACAGCGTATTGTAAGACTGTAGTACCGATCATCAGACATCAATTCTTCGTGTGAAGGTTCGGTATTCGCCCGACCTGCAACGTATTTGTAGGGCGAGAGTCCTGTCTCGTTTTTAGCGCAAGAAAAGGCGGTCTCTCTCCTTGTTTGGTCAACCCCGGTATATGCGACTCAGGAGAGTCGCTCTACAAACGCAGCGTCAAGACCCGCCTGGTTTGGAGAGCGAGACCGATCACTGACTGGCCAGCTTCGTCCAATTGACAATGATTGAAAGCTGTCCGGATGACCCTGAGTTATCAAGCCGGAGGCCGATGTATCCCTTCCGATCCTTCAGGGCACCATAGATAACGTCACGAACAGATCTTCCTCCTGGGAACAACGGCTGAGGGTGTCCGAATGAAGGCGTTCCTGCAGCTACGGAGACCTGGACGCTCTCGTAGCGATCGGTCTTCGGACTGAAGAAGATGATTCTTTCGTCAGTCCATTTTGGGTCTGCTCCCTCGGAAAAGGGGAGTTGCCATTTCCCCGATTTTCCTCCAAATGATGAGATATACACCGTGCTTCCCCCTGATTCTGACGAGACATACAGAATCCATCTCCCATCCGGAGAGAAGACCCCGTCGCGTCCCTTGATCCCGAGTTTCACCACGGGGATCGGCCGCTGAGGGTTCTTCAGATCCAGTGTCGCAAATTCGCTTCCTGATTCGTTTGCGATCGTCAAGAGGAGGAAGCGTCCGTCCGGTGATTCTGCCTCCGGAAAGAAGCCCACATTCGCCCCGGGATCTCCCGTTGCCAGCAATTCTTCCTTGCCTGCGCCATCAGCCCGCTTGCAAAAAATATTGGCCTTGTTCGGTCCAACCTCGGTATTGAAGTATACTCTTGATCCATCGCTTGACCAGCAGGGTCGGAGAGACCCCTGCTCTGTGAAGGTGAGTCGCGTCTTGACCCTTTTCTCGAGATCGTAGATCCAGACATCGGCTTTCTGTCCGTCATGCTCATCGTAGGCAATCCGCTTGCTGTCCGGCGACAGGACAGCGCCCATCATCGGACGAACCTTCTCCAGCGACGTCTCATTTCCCTCCCGGTCAATCCGGATGAATTCGCTCGCCTGTTCAGCAAACCTCCCTGCGAACAGGAGGAACCCTGTTTCGGAAACGGAATAATCCGCCTTTGCGCGGGCAAGCCAGGAGTTGATGTTGGCCTGCACCGCAACGGGCGTTCCGGTCGTCTGGCAGTCATCGGGGTCGAACGGCTGCGCCATGAGTATTCCCTGACGAAGGAACAGCAGGTAACCTGATGAGTAAACAGCATGGGCAACGCCCTTCATGACCTCCCTGGTAGCAGTATTGTCCAGAGAACCCACATAAATATCAGAGTTGTTCGATCCGCCTCCGAGCTCGAGCATGCTGAAGAGGAATGTGCGGCCATCAGGAAGGAACGAAGGAAACCGCGGGGCAGACCCGATCGTCGAGTCAAATGCTGTGACCGCATTTGTTGGTCCTCCTGAGGAGGCAATGGCTGTAAGATTCTGGTCGGTAACCGAGGCACAAAAGATGATAGTTCCGTCCTTGCTCCAGGCACCTCCCCGGCCAAACGGCGCATCGGCGAGGGTCAGCACCGGTCCGCCGGCAATACTCATCGTCCGGAGCTTTCCTTCCGAAAAAAAGGCGATTGACCGATTGTCCGGTGACCAGAACGGATAGCTGGCGTTATCCGTTCCTTCAAGTGCCCTGATCACCCCTTGTCCCAGCGGTCGCAACCAGAGTCTCTGGCGCGAAAGGGAATCCCAACCGGCAAAGACAATCATTGATCCATCGGGAGAAATGGCCGAGTTTCCTCCAAGTCCGTCTGCATAGCGAACCCCGTTCGGCATGTTGATGGATGCCTTAATCATCGGCAATGGAGTTTCGGGCGGGCTACCGAAATGGGAAGCAAGGTAACCGAGGAGAAACATCGCGATTGCCGTTGCGCCGACGATTACCCAGGCCGGCTTTCCTCTTTGTGCAGGCGCAGTTTCCTGCCCCCCGGCGCGTGATATTGAGGATGGACCAAGGATGGGACGTGCAGCTGTTATCCTGCTGGTCCGCTGACGACTCGACTCACGTCTGTAGCGCTTGAGGTCAACAGCGACCTGACTTGCCGACTGCGTGCGTTCTTTCGGTTCTTTTTCCAGACATTCCAGCACGATCGCGTCGAGTGTCGGGTCAACCTCGGGTTTCACAACCGCCATCGGCATCGCATCCACGTTGACGATCTCGTAGGCGATTGCAGTCTCATGCACTCCCTTGAACGGAAGCTGGCCCGTCAGCATCTCGTAGAGAAGAACTCCGAGGGAGAAGATGTCCGAGCGATGGTCTGCGTCCTGTCCCTGAATCTGTTCAGGCGACATGTATCCTGCTGTTCCAACCGTGCTCCCTTCCTTCGTGAGCCTCGTTACCCCTTTGAGCTTCGCCAGTCCGAAATCCATGATCTGAGCAATCCCATCCTTCCGCACCATGATATTTTCAGGCTTGATGTCACGGTGCACAACACCCTTCTCGTGCGCTGCTGCCAGTCCTTCCGCAACCTGAATCCCGATCTCCAGAGCCTGTTTCTGGTTCAGCACGCTCATCCGGTCCCTGAGCATCTGGCCGTCGACATACTGCATCGCAATGAACAGTCTGCCTTCATGTTCATCGATTGCGTACACCGTGCAAATGTTCGGGTGATCCAGCGTCGCTGCTGCTTTGGCCTCCTGTATGAAACGGGCTTTGTCTGACTCCGAGGCCGACAAGTGAGGCGGCAGAAATTTTAGAGCCACATCACGCTCAAGTTTCGTGTCGTGGGCCTTGTAGACAACACCCATCCCTCCTTCGCCAAGCTTTTCGAGAATCTTATAGTGAGAGATAGTTGTACCAATCATGGCTCAATCCCGCAGCTCCCGCCAGAAGATGGCGGGATCCGCAATCCGACAAATGGACTTCGCTTCGCGTCTCTCGCGAAGTCCAGTCGGATTGGGACTTCGCCAAGCTTCTCGAGGATCTTGTAGTGCAGGATTGTTGTTCCGATCATTTCAGTCTGTTCAGTCTTTCCAGTCTATTCAGTATATACAGTCAGTAGTCGATAGTCGTAGTCTAAAACCAATTCTCTGCGGTTTCTCCGCGCGCTCCGCGCCCGCCCGCCTGTCATTGGTTCGAGCACGGTCGGGCGGGTCTCCGCGATTTCTTTTGACCCTTGCCATCCAAACCATTTGCAATCCCAACTTCCGCGTTCCGTTCAGTCTGTTCAGCGGGATTCTGAGAGCCCAACACTCTTCAGGATGACCTGCATTCCGGGATCACTGCGGTATTCATCCCACTCGAAATCCAATCCAAGCCAGCCCATCCACATGCTATGATCCTCATAGTCCCTTTGCAGCCATTCAATCACCCTGTCTCTTTCCTTCAGTCCTGCATAGACACGTGCAACATTGTATGCGGCCGTTTTCTTCTGAGCATAGAGTCCCTTGAGCTCATCAAGAATCCTGGTCGCTTCCCTTCTCCTTCCCATTCGTCCGAGACAATGACCAAGGGAAGCAAGGTTTTCCGATGCTCTTGATGACAGATCGACCCCTTTCTGAAGATTTGCCAGACCCTCCTCAAGCATTCCGCGGCGCACCTGCATCCGACCCATCTGATGGTAAGCGGGAGCAAATCCGGCGTCCAGCTCAAGGGCCTTCCTGAAATACTCGGTCGCTGTTTTCATATCGCCCTTGCACTGATCATAAGCAATACCCATGTTGATCAGAATGACGGGAGAGAGAGGATCGAGGGCCAGGGCTTTCTGAATGGTCTCGAACCACTCTTCCCTGCGATTCTGATGGCCCTGCATGAGTCCGTACCAGTGATAGACTGTCGGATAATTCGGGCTCAATTCGATCGCGGTGCGGTATTCCTTCTCGGCTCCTTCCCAATCCCACGCTGCCCCTCTGATAAATGCAAGAGTCACGTGTGCTTCCCCAAGCGACCTGTCCAGCTCCAGAGCTTTCCGGACCGCATTTTCCGCCAGTGGTGCATTTTCCCTCCATGGTTGGCCTGCGTATTGCTCCAAAAGGACATAGCAATCTGCAAGGCCGGCATACGCCAGGGCAAAGCCGGGATCAAGCGCGATGGCCTGATTGAAATAGTCGATCGCCTTGTACAGTTCCGCACCTTTCCGCTTCTGCCAGAAATACCGACCCTGAAGATAGAGCTTGAAGGCCTCGGGGTTGTCTGTGATACGCTTTGCCAGGCTCTCTCTGGTTTGACCCGAGAGTGATAACTGAAGCCGTTCGCTGACGTCCGACACGATCTCTTCCTGGAGAGGAATCACATCATTGACATCCCGGCGATACTGCTTCCCCCAGACCTGCGATTGAGTCCTGATGTCGATGAGATCGAGTTGAATGTTCAGTTCGTTGTCCCTTTGGAGAACACGTCCGGCAAGAACCGCACTCACATTGAGACTTGTTCCCACCTCCTGTGGATCGACGTCTTTACCTTTGAAGCGGAACACGGTGCTCCGCGGGACAACGCGCAACTGCGGTATTCGTGTCAGACTGTTGATAATACTCTCTGTCATCCCGTCGCTGAGGTATTCGGTCGTGGGATCACCACCGGAGTTGACAAACGGGAGCACCGCCAGGGAATCGAAGGAGGATGAAGACTCAGAGGTGAAGTAATAGACAGCCCCTGCAAGAATCACGAGACCGATTGCTATGCTCCCGTAGAGGACTTTGGTTTTCCCCTGCTTATTGGCTGTTTTCAGTTCCGGCAGGGTCCCCGTAGCACCTGTGGTTTGCGACTCTACGGGCCGGGAAATCCGCGATGTCTGCTTCTGTAAGCGCCGGAGCTCGCTGAGCATGTCGTCGATATGCTGATAACGGTCGCCGGGATCTTTCTCCAGTGCCCTTCGGATAATCCGCTCGAGGTCGCCCTGGAGATCGCTGCGGTACTTGAGAACGGAATCCGGTTCCTCGTTGAGTATGGAGTACATGATCGCGGCATCATGCTCACCGCGGAACGGCATCTGTCCCGTCAGCATCTCGAACAGGACAACACCGAACGAGAAGATATCCGACCGTGCATCCGCCTCACCGCCCTGGATCTGCTCAGGAGCCATGTAAGCCAGAGTACCGACGGTGCTCGACTCCTTTGTGAGCTTGAGCGAACCCTTCAGCTTGGCCAGTCCGAAATCCATCACCTTGATCTGGTTCTTCGCATTCAGCATGATGTTCTCGGCCTTCACATCGCGATGCACAATGCCTTTGCTGTGTGCCTCCTGCAGCGCTTCGCCAATTTGAATGGCATAGGCAATTGCTTCACTTTCCTTCAGCGGGGATGATGCCGCCTTGTGCCGTAACGTCACCCCATCAACATACTCCATCTCGATGAATTGCTGTCCTTCATGCTCATCGATGCGATAGATGGAGCAGGCATTCGGATGGTTGAGCGCGGCGGCAGCCTTCGCTTCATGGAGAAAGCGGGCCTTCTCTGCCTCGTTGACAGTCAGATGATGAGGGAGGAATTTCAGCGCAACGATGCGGTCAAGCTTCAGGTCCTGGGCTTTGTAGACGATGCCCATTCCCCCACGGCCGATCTCTTCAATAATGTGATAGTGACTTACTGTTCTGCCGATCATTTATTCAGTCTGTCCAGTCCATACAGTCTATTCAGGAAAACAAGTCGGTAGTCCACCCAGCTATCAAGTCTGTTCAGTCGATAAGATAGTCGATAGTCAGTAGTCTGAAGTCCACTGGCTCTATCCTACTTCCGCGTTTCGCGTTCCGAGTTCCGCGTTGCCGTCACATTCCTCTGCGTATTCTCCGCGTACTCCGCGTCTCTGCGATTAACCTCATGGCCGTCTAAACACCTACTTCCGCGTTTCGCGTTTCGCGTTCCCCGAAAGGGTCTCAGCTTCAAGCAGCTGGGTCAGCCTTGCAAGATTCTCACTGATTTTCAAGATCCTGGAAAGAGTAAGGTTACAGATACGGCGAAGCATCCATCTTGGAAGGGAACCATTAAACCGTGCACACAACGTGAGTCGGGTTCCGTTTGTGATGGGTTCCAGACCCCATGTCATGGTAAGGTTGACCGGGCTTCTTACCAGATCGACGGTGTAATAGGAAAAGGGGCGCCAGTCGAGGATGGACTCAGTTGCATTGCTGTTGGAGCAATGATTGGTGGAGCCACGCCCTGTGCGACCACGCGGACGATCCTCCTTGTGCCAGTCACTCCCGACCATCCATTTTCCTTTCTTGTCCGGATCATTTAGCCACTCCCAGAGTACATCGGGAGTCACGGGAAATTCATGTGAAAGGACAACATCGGCCTCTGCTGGGGAAAGGACAACATAGCGTTCGCTGACAAGTTCCTTGTAACGCTCATCCAGACTCATGCTGAATGTTTCCACCTCCCCAAGATGCTCATAGCTCTCCACCTGCGCGTGAACATTGAGAGGATGGACATCCATTCGATCAAGGCTCGGTCCGGTAAACAGGGCGTACCCCCGCCATCCCGTAAGTTCGGAGATCCTGTTCTTTGTCAGGCGATGCAGCAGGTTCACGCTGGATCCAAGGGGCTTCTTCTTGCCGGTAACCTCGTGGAGCACAAAATCTCCATAGTGCGTGATGAACTTGAGATCGAGCTGTCCGATAATCCGGCACGCAGTGCAGGTGCACGTGGCCATGCGCTGACTTGACCTTTGCTTGTCCCGGAATTCGACATATGTTGCCTCGATCAATTCAAGAAGGGTTTCCCCTCTGGGCATTTGCTCGTCGGGCGCAAACGCAAAAACGGCATCTCCTTCTATTTCAGCGATGGTCAGTCTCGGACTGAACCGGCTAATGATCAGGTTGAAAATATCTCCGAGAATCACTTTTGAATGATCGAGTTCGCTGTCAGCCACAAACGAGGTAAATCCTGATATGTCGACGAGGACAAGATATCCGCGGGAAATGCCTGAGTTCGGACTTTTCGTACGTGTGACTTTGGATTCAATCTCCACCGTCCCCTCCTTCTTCGAGATCTACATTAATTGTCACGGTAATCGGACTTGCGATTTCGTGTCCGACGGGTACATTGACCAGAAATTTCTGTCCGTTTTCAGCCACGACATAGCGGTTTGGTGCGCTGAAATTGTCGATCCGTGTCTGAAAAAGGACCTTTGGCGTGTCGAAATCAAATGTTGAACCTGACCGGACATTGACCGACATCAGCTTCAGGTCCGGAGCAACAAAGAAAAGCTCGCGTCCATCCCGGCGCCACCGGGGCTGCGATCCACCATTGGCAGAGATCTGCCACCGGCCTCCTGTGGAGGAAAACCCCCTGACGTAGACTTCTTCCTTTCCGGATTCATTGGAAACATATGCCAACCATCGTCCATCCGGGGAGAAGCTGGGGTAATCCTCATTGAACGGTGTCTCCATCAACGCGTAGCGGTTTTCCGGATTTGCTGTTTCGAGAACCCAGATGTCACTGCTGGCAAGGTTGGTGCCGTGGATAAAGAGGAGGTATTTCCCGTCATGCGAAACATCTGCAGGGATAGTGGGAATTCCTCCGGGGAGAACAGCCTCCGGGGAGCCCACGCCCGATGCGAGCTTGCGAT
>DAIPLH010000003.1:0-305 GCA_036769325.1 Bacteroidota bacterium | reverse complement strand
CCGTCCGCATTCCAGACCGGATAGTCGTCGACTGCGGGGTCGAACGTGAACCTCGACATCACTTCCCGATCGAGGTCAAGAATCCATATATCCGAGTTCCCTGTCTGGACATCCACTTTCTGTACGGCGGCCTGCTTCCCTGAGGGTGAGAGATTGATATCAAAATAGTTGCCCGGCGCGGACGCAGAGTTGAGCTCTCTTCCGTTTCTGTCGAACCAACGGTACTCGCGATTCACAGCCCGTCCACCCCCGGTTGTGAGAACACCCGCCGGCGAATAGGAGAAGTCTCCGCGCGCATAACGGGG
>DAIPLH010000173.1:0-6529 GCA_036769325.1 Bacteroidota bacterium | reverse complement strand
AGCAGTGATGCCCGCCTGGAGGTGTACAAACGACTCTATGGCGTAACGAGCAGGGAGCAGGTCATGGAAATCGGAGAAGAACTCAGGGATCGGTTCGGCCCTCTCCCGGTCGAAACCAGGAATCTCCTTGATGTCCTCCTCCTTCGCCTTGCCGGTTCC
Organism: Bacteroidota bacterium; assembly: GCA_036769325.1. Taxonomy (GTDB): domain Bacteria; phylum Bacteroidota; class Ignavibacteria; order UBA10030; family UBA6906; genus DAIPLH01. The sequence continues at coordinate 6,370 of DAIPLH010000173.1, read as the reverse complement.
CACCTTGGATGCCGGAAAATGAAAGTAAAGAGCGATTTCCTCGAGATTGATGTGACCCCTGAACCCGAATCCTGGAATGATGAGCGGGCCGGGATGTTCGTTTCCTCCGTTGCGATCATGCGGAAGCCAACCGTGAAAGTCCTGGACCTGAAGAATGGGGTGAAACTCAGGGTTTCCCTTGATTCAACTCACGGGCCCCTCCAGGGCGCCCATGAGGCCCTCGAGGCTGTGGCGCCAGTCCTGAGGGGGATTGTTATGGAAGTTCCATCCCAGGCAACTGCCTGATCCGCCAGACCCCTCTTTTTCCTTCAAAATCCCAAGTTTTTGCTTGACAATATGGGGCAAAAATGTATCTTAACATTTCACTGTGGGGAAAAGTGGGTGGCGGGTGGGAGGAAGTGTATTTGATGGGTTGATTTTCTCATTTAGGAAAGAATGTCATCGTTCAAGGGATCATACGGTTATTCTGTTGACGCCAAGGGACGCGTTAATATTCCTGTGAAGTTGCGAAAATATATTTCACCGGAAGTCAACGACACGTTTGTCATTACCCGCGGCTACGAGCAATGTCTCTTTCTCTATCCTCTTGATGAATGGGCAACACTCGAACAGGCCATTCGCCAGCTCTCCCCATCAAACTCTCAGGATCGTTTCTTCACGAGAACCCTCCTGCAGTACGCGCTTGAAAGCCAGCTCGACGCGCAGTCAAGAATATCCATTCCGAAAGAACTCTTGCAGTTTGCTGGAATCGAGGACCAGGTGTTGATCCTCGGGGTCATGGAAAGAATCGAACTCTGGAACCCGCATATTCACGAGAAGTATCTCCGTTCACAAACGGAGAGTTATGAAGATGTTGCGCAGAAAGTTTTTCAGCGCTAGCAGGGGTCGTTGACCGAGAGGAGCTTTCATGCTCCAGTTCTGCCGGAGCAGGCAGTTTCGTTTCTCGTTCAGGATCCGGATGGAACGTATGTCGATGGAACCCTGGGCGGTGGGGGACACACAGATCTGATTCGCGCGAAGCTCTCCGGCAATGGGCGCGTGATCGCGTTTGATGTGGACGAAGAAGCAATCCGGCATGCGACGCTCAGGCTCGGCGGCACCTCATCGCGCGTAACATTCGTACGCGCCAATTTCAACAACATGCAGGCTGAGTTGAAACTCCTTGGCATTACAGGGGTCAACGGTATTCTGCTTGATCTTGGGGTCTCCTCATTTCAGCTGGACAACAGCGACCTCGGCTTCAGCTTCCGGGCAGATGGACACATCGACATGCGCATGGATCGCCGTCAAACCACGACGGGATGGGATATTGTGAATACCTATCGGGAGGAAGATCTCCGGACTATCCTCTGGAAGTTTGGAGAAGAGCGTCACGGCCGTCGGATTGCGAGGCGTATCGTCGCATCTCGTCCGATTGATTCCACTGTTCGCCTCAGGGATGTGGTTGGTTCCGCAGTTGGAGGAAGGTATCTCACGAAAACTCTTGCGCGGGTCTTTCAGGCAATTCGTATCGAGGTGAACAGGGAGCTGGAAAGTCTGGAAAGAATCCTTCAAACCTCCCTCTCGTTTCTGAAACCTGAAGGGCGGATTGTTGTGATTTCCTATCACTCTCTTGAAGACCGCATCGTGAAAACATTCTTCCGCTCGCATGCAGCAGATCTCGAGATTCTCACCAAAAAGCCGATAACCGTGTCGGACCAGGAGATCGAAGTAAACCCAAGGTCGCGGAGCGCAAAGATGAGGGTGGCGGAGCATCTGTGAGAAGCATGAACACAACCGGAAGTAGAATTGGCGGGAACGGCGAAGCCGACATCGAAGCCGTTCTGGAGAGGGCGCGGGATGAAGAAGAGGCGGCGCGTGCAACAGCAAAAATTCCCCGGGGGAGAATCGCCCGTGAAACCCGCGTCGCAGACCTCGACAGTCCGGTTCTTCGGGTCAACCGCAAAGTAGAGAAGAGGAAGTTTTCCACATTCAATATGATCCTTGTCCTCTTCGGAATTGCAACTGCCATCGTCATATACATCGGACACATTATCAGCGTCAACCACTTTGCCATCGATGCCGACAAGCTCGCCCAGCGGCACGATGAACTCCTTCGAACGAGGGCGAAACTCCTGGCGGAGATTGACAGAAAATCGGGCAGGGAGCGAATCGTGAATATTGCTTCAACACGGCTCGGACTTCAGCCCCCGACAGGCCAGTCCCGGTGGATCGTAGTGGAGAAGTGGGAAGACGAGGCCTCAGAATGAAAGCGGCTCCGAGGTCGTCCAGCGGAGATTCGATCGATGCACCCGCAACCTCCCGCGGGCGACTCGTGGTCACGAAAGTTTTCTTTCTCGTATTCTTTGCTGCTGTCGTCGCGAGGCTTGTCCAGATTCAGGTTGTTGATTCAGCAGAGTACAAAGAAGCAGCCAGACGTCAGTACGAGGACAGGGTCGACCTCCCTGCGGCGCGGGGAACGATCTACGACCGGTCTGGCAGAGCACTCGTTTCAAGCACCATGGATGTTTCGCTGGCAGCAGATCCCCGGATGCTCAGGAAAAATATCGATCGTCTTGCCCAGCGTCTGAGCTCGGTGCTGGGAGCATCGAAACAGAGCTATCTCCGAAAGCTTTCCGACGACGAAACCAATTTTGTCTGGCTGAAGCGTCACTTCAATCCCGACCTTCTGAAGAAGATCCGGCCGGCAGAGTTTGTCGGACTGATTGTTGTTGAAGAACCCAAGCGCGTCTATCACTACGATGATCTTGCAGGTCAGCTTCTCGGCTTTACGGATCTCGATTGTCGCGGAATCAGCGGGATTGAACTTCAGTATGATCAACTATTGCGTGGGGTCAATGGGTACGAGATCCGGCGGCGCGACGGACTCGGAAGAGCAATGCCGGCAGTAGACTATCCACGTATCGACCCTGTGAACGGGCTTGATGTTCAGCTGACCATCGATCTGGATTATCAGGCAATCGCTGAGGAAGCCCTCCGGAAAGGGGTCGAAGATTCAGAAGCAATGAGCGGACTTGTCGTGATGCTGGATCCCCGCAGCGCGGAGATTCTTGCGATGGCCAACTACCCCAGACTGAACCCGGCGAAACCTTCGGGTGCAAATCAGTCTTTGACCCGCAACCGGGCTGTGACGGATATGTTTGAGCCGGGATCGGTGTTCAAGATTGTCACCGCTGCTGCTGCGCTTGAACACGAGCTGGTGAAACCGACCGACAGGTTCTTTGCGGAAAATGGTGTTTACACTGTTCGCCTTCCGGGGGGAAAATCGAGGAAGATTACTGACACTCATCCCTATGGAATCATTTCGTTTCAGCAAGGGATGGAGCTCTCGAGCAATATCGTGATGGCGAAAGTTTCGGACAGGGTCGGTGCGGAACTCCTGTACCGGACCGCGCGGGATTTCGGTTTCGGCACGGAGACAGGCGTGGAACTTCCCGGAGAGATCGGTGGTGAATTGAAAAAGCCAACGCAATGGTCCGGCACAACGCTGAACACCATGGCGTATGGCTATGAGGTTGGAGTGACGCCGCTTCAAATCGCTGCTGCCTATAGTGTTGTGGCAAATGGAGGAACCCTGTACAAGCCCACCATTATCAGGAAAATCTCAGGCGAAGAGTCCTCTGAGAATTCTCCCCAGGTCATCCGGAAGGTAATTTCGGGCGAAACAACGGAGACATTGAAAAAGTTTTTTTCGGGGGTGGTAGAAAGAGGAACAGGAGTTGGCGCCAGAGTCGATGATGTTGTGGTAGCGGGGAAAACCGGAACCGCTCGAAAAGTTGTTGAAGGGAAGTATGATCAGGGCTCTTATACCGCAACATTTGCAGGCTTTTTCCCGGTGGACGACCCGAAAGTCGTGTGCGTGGTTATGCTCGATACGCGGTCAAAGTTGTATTCAGGCGGACAGACCAGCGCGCCCATTTTCAGAAATATCGCGGAACGGGTTCTTGCCCTTTCAGAGCGGTTTGCCGATGAGGTTATTGCCCAAGCCGACGAACCGGGCCTGATCAGCCTTCCCGATGTAACAGATACTGAGCCATCGGTGGCATCATCGCTCCTCGGGTTGGCCGGCTTCGTTGCTGAGACCCGATCAGAAGGAAGTCTGGTAACGGGCCAATCCCCTCGTCCCGGTACCAGGCTTCCCGCAGGGGGACTGGTTATTCTTGAGACTTCACAGCCTGCGGCGATTGCTCAACAGGAAAAAGTCCGCGTCCCGGATCTCCGGAATCTTTCAATCCGACGCGCAATGAACCGACTTTCATTGCAGAACCTTACGCTCTCTGTTCAGGGTTCAGGCATTGTTGTCAGTCAATCACCTGCCGCCGGCGAGCGGGTCAAGCCCGGGGTAACAGTAGCGGTCTGGTGCCAATCACGTGTAAATCTTACTGCTCGGTTGAACTGAGCGATAGACCTTCGCCCATCCCATCAATTCATAAGGAGCACTCATATGAAACAGCAGGCATTGATTGAGATCGAAGAAATACTTGCACGGCGCAACATGCTGAAGCACCCGTTTTACCAGGCATGGACCGACGGCCTTCTCACGAGAGAGATGCTCAAGGATTACGCGTGCCAGTACTATCATTTTGTAAAGGATTTTCCCCGAATGGTCAGTGCAGTGCACAGCAATACACCTGACCTGTCGGTGCGTGAACCGCTCCTGCTGAACCTTGTTGATGAGGAAATGGGGTCGGAGAATCACCCTGCACTCTGGATGCGCTTCGCACTTGCCATGGGCGCAAGCGAAGAGGAAGTTGAGAACACAAAGGCACTTCCCGGGACCGTGAAGCTTGTTGAGACGATGATGGATTTCTGCAGGAATCACACCTTCCAGGAGGGGCTGGCATCACTGTATGCATACGAGTCGCAGATCCCCGAAGTCTCGCGTGTGAAAATTGAGGGCTTGAAGAAATTCTACGGAATCACAGGCCCGGAGGAGATCAAATTCTTTTCAGTCCATCAGGAAGCGGACGTTCTTCACTCGCAGGCCGAGCGTGATCTGATCAGCGGTCACACAGACGAAGAGCTGACGCCGGCTGTCATCAACGCTGCATCCGGAACGGCAGATGCCCTCTGGAGATTTCTGGACGGTGTTCAGGAAAAGTTTGTGATGCCGAAGGGAGTTCAGTGCTAGTGGGGTATCAACCACTAATTATCAGGATCGAAGCCCGGCATGCCCCGGCAAGATGATGATCCACAAAAGGAAACACGTGTTTGCGGCAGACCGTGCTGTTCGCGCAGATCAAAAGTGGACTAGTACTCTGATCTCTGCCAGGTCATGATCCTGGCCGGAGTTCTTGAGGGGGTAACCGTAACAAAAATGGTCTACAAGGAACCGTGGCAGGGTCCGAAGTTGACAGGGATTCAGGTAGACAATGTTCGCTATGATTCAAGGAGGGTAAACCGCGGAGATCTTTACATCGCCATCAGGGGAGGAATGTCGGACGGGCACAGGTTCATCCCGGACGCGATAAGGAGGGGGGCGAAAGCCGTGATCGTGGAAGATGACTCCACGTTTCCCGATTCGTTCTTCGCACATGAAGAAGTCGTCAAGATCGTTGTCCCCAATTCAAGAAGAGCGATGGCGTTAACATCCCGCAATCTCCATGGCGATCCATCCCGCAAGCTCAGGCTCATCGGGATTACCGGAACCAACGGGAAGACAACGACGACTCACCTGGTGCGTTCGATCCTGGAGTCCTCGGGTCAGCGGGTTGGTTTCATCGGTACCATGGGCCATTTTGACGGCCTCAACGCCCTTGAAGCAACACATACCACTCCTGAAGCACCGGAGCTCAACGAGATTCTCTCATCGATGGTAATGAATGGATGCACGTCAGGAGTCATGGAAGTATCGTCGCATTCGCTGGTCATGGACCGTGTGTTTGGACTGAGGTTCGCTGCAGCCGCATTCACGAACCTCACGCAGGACCACCTTGATTTCCACGGCTCGATGAAGGAATACTTCAGGGCAAAGAAAATGCTGTTTGACTCTCTCGAAGAAGATTCGGTGGCAGTGACCAACTGTGACGACTCGTCCGGCAAACAGATTGTCTCGGATTCGCACGCGCGGATCCTTGGCTATAGCACCCGTTCGGCAGAGAGTCTCGTTGGAAAGGACATCGCTGTTGGGTTGGAAGGAACTACAGGATTTCCTCTCCGTTGATTGGTTCGTTCAACGTATCCAATATCCTTGCTGCGATGGGAGTCTGCCTGGGGCTCGGTGTTCCCCCGGAGGCCGTCGTTGAGGGCGTCGCATCGCTTCGGGCTGTCCGCGGACGGTTCGAGTCGATTCAGTCTGATGAAGGATGGATTGCCGTGATCGATTATGCCCATACGCCTGATGCGCTTGAGAATACCCTGGAAGCGATCC
>DAIPLH010000172.1:1760-6533 GCA_036769325.1 Bacteroidota bacterium | reverse complement strand
TCCCTTCTTAATTGCATCCGCCATCCACGTCCTTCTACGCACGAGTGGCTCATTGATGATCGACCGCCCGTCAAGGTAAAGGCAGTCAAACACGTAGCAAACAACCGGATACTTTGCCTTCGCCCGTTGTATAGCACCATCGGATGACTGTTGAAGGCGATGAATCGCGTTCTTGAAGATCGGCTTGCCCTCCTCATCGAGGCAGACGATCTCGGCGTCGAAGAGGGCAGAGGTTGCACGAAAAGCCTCTTCCGGTATCAGCAGCTCAGGGAATTTGTGTGTGATGTCGTGCTGGTTGCGGCTGAGGATTCTCACGTTGCCTTCATCCAGCGCGATCGATGCGCGGATTCCATCCCATTTCACTTCGAAGAGATAGTCGCCATTCTTCGGGATTGTGTCTGATGTCTGTGCGAGCATCGGTTGTATCGGATCACGGAGCCAATCGATCTGCGGCTTGTCGACTCTCTGAACAATCCACTCATTCTCTTTTGTCTTGTGCGTGCTGTACTCCGCATTCAATTCCCTGCTTTGCAGACGGAAATAGAATCCCCCCTTTTTCTCTTTCGTGATTTCGTACTTGCCGCGCGCATAGATCCACATATCACCACCACCATACTCGCCCTTCGGTATCGTTCCTTCGAAGTTCAGGTATTCGAGAGGATGATCTTCTGTTGCGACCGCAAGACGGATGATCCCCGGCCGCGGGGGAAGGCCCTTGGGAACAGCCCAGGACTTCAGTGTACCGTCCTTCTCAAGCCTGAGGTCATAGTGAAGCCTGGAGGCATGATGACGATGAACGACAAATGCACTCCCTTTTCCGCCTCCGATCTCCGGTCGCGGCTCCGGTGTCCGTTCAAACTCCCTCTTCTCGTCATATTTCTTGAGCTGTTCAGGCGTTTTCCGCTTGCGGGAGGGCGCGAGAGGCTTTGCCGGCGCGCTTGCTTTGCGATCCGTATGCAGTGGGACTGCGTACGCCGCGATCCCCTCCCAGGGATCTCCGTCGCCGATCACACGTTGAGGAACGGTATGAATATTCAGTTCAGCCGGATCCTCAACAGATGTTAGTTCATTCCAGTGAAGTGGTGTGGACACAGGCGCGCGGGGAAGTCCGCGTACACTGTAGGCCGAAACAATAGTCTGATATGTCCGGTTCCGGTAGATGTCGACCAGCAAGCGTCCCTTGCGGGACTCCTTCTTGATATGAAGCGTCGTTGCATTCCCGTGAGCGGACACGAACGGCTTCGCAATTGCATTCGCAGCCTCGAAGGCCGTATCGAAGCTGTACCGTGGTTCGATAGGGGCAACAATGTGCAGACCCTTCCTTCCCGTGGTCTTCACAAACGCAGTGTAGCCGAAGCCCTCGAGATGTTCTTTAAATTCCAGGGCAAGTTCGACGACTGACTTGAACTTGTATTGCTCAGGAGGGTCAAAATCGAAAACGATGTAATCGGGTTTTTCAACGCGTGGAACGCGCGAATGCATCTGGTGCAGCTCGATGCACGCGAGGTTGGCGAGCCAGACAAGGGTTGCTTCTTCGGTCGCGACGACGTAATCGATCTTCCCTTTTTTCTCGCCGCTCCCAAGGAGAACGTGATCGACCCAGTCGGGTGCCCATTCGGGTCTGTTTTTCTGAAAAAACTGCTCTCCGTCAATCCCATCGGGAAACCGGACCATTGACAGCGGTCTTCCCTTGAGGTGGGACAGGATGGTAGGGGCAATGTGCAGGTAATACTCGATCAACTCTGCCTTTAGAATGTTCTCGGCAGGGTAGAGGACTTTCTTAAGGTTTGAGAGCTCTATTTTCCTCTTACCAACCTGAACAACACTGGATGTCCTTGCCATTCGGAATTTCTCACTGTTTGAGGATAAAAGGTTAGCACTAATTTGAATGAGTTACAAGACTGTGAGATGACGCGTAGTCTCACAATAGGGCGTTTCTTGTCAAGTTATGAACACTGATATCACAGATGAATGTGGATTTCCACAGATTAGTATCCCTGTGGCTATCAGTCCCAATCTGTGGCATCCGTGTTCAGGATAGTCGACGCGTCCATTGTTGAATTCCATGAGCCATTCTGGTATTTTGCAGTTCAGACCGTGTAACCGAACGGTGCAGACGGCGTACTAATCGGCACCGACGGAACATGTCCGGGTGATATCGTAGAATTCAAACTGAAGGAGGAATGGTAATGAAAAGAGCTGCCTGGGGTAGTCTCGTGCTTGTTGGAGTCATGGCTGGAATGTCAGCAATCTCAAATGCTTCACCGGAGGTTGGCAAAGCGGCACCGCTGTTTACGCTAAAGGACTCCGAGGGAAAAGAGCACTCACTTGCTGATTTCAAGGGCAAGTTCGTTGTTCTGGAGTGGGTCAATTACGATTGTCCGTTTGTCCGCAAGCATTATCGCAGCGGGAACATGCAGAAGCTACAGAAAACGTACACGGAAAAAGAGGTGGCATGGCTCTCCATTTGCTCATCCGCCCCGGGGAAACAGGGATACTTTGAACAACCCGAGTTGAAGGAGCGGATCACGCAGGGGAAGGCCGTCCCGACTGCCTATCTGATCGATGCCTCAGGGGACGTTGGCCACAAGTACGACGCGAAAACAACACCGCACATGTTCATCATCGATCCAAATGGAATTCTGATCTATGCTGGCGGCATCGATGACACGCCTTCAACAGACGTCGCCGACATTACCACAGCAACAAACTATGTGCAAACCACGCTCGATGCGGCGATGGCGGACAAGGAAGTCAGGGTACAATCGAGCAAGCCGTATGGATGTTCTGTGAAATATGAATAAGAAGAGCGAGCCAAGAGCCAAGAGCAGATGGTAGATAGTAGATGATAGAGGGAGGGGAGAGAATGGAACGCGGAAGTCGGAACGCGAAACGCGGAAGGTCAATCCTGTGTACAGAAGCAGGAAGCAAGAAGCAAGAGTTGCCAAGCTGAGTCCGACAATTGCAATGAGGAATCTTGTGTCTGGTGTTTGTAACTTCGTGCGCGCTGTGGGAGGAAGTGCCCGTTGTCTGGTGCTGCTTGCTTCAAGCCCTCTTTTGTTCCTCCTGTCGTGTGAAACTGTGCGCCCGGTCCCGGTTCCGCCCGATGAGCTTACAATCCTCAGGGCTGAGGTCAGGCTCATGATCAAGCAGGGATGCGGGAGTTGTCATACTACTTCTCTCCCGACTGCAAAGCCGGCTGCATTGGCTGTGTTTGATCTTGCGAAAGAGGATTGGTCTGCTGAGATGACAGAACAGGAACTCAATGGGTTTCGAAGAAGGACACGTGACTATGGGGACCCCCTGGCACAGAAGGTCGAAGCCCTTGTCGCAGCCGAGCTGGCGCGTTCGCTGAGTATCGAATCTGACGGTCAGCAATGAGCTTGCAACTCTTCGTCGGGACCAGCGGCTTCAGTTACAAAGAGTGGAAGGGAGATTTCTACCCCGAAGATCTGCCGGACAAGGACATGCTGGCGTTCTATGGCGGCCAGCTCAACGCAGTTGAAATCAACAATACCTTCTATCGCCTGCCGAAGGAGAGCGTTCTGAAGGGATGGGCTGAACAGGTCCCGGAACCGTTCAGGTTCGTGATCAAAGCCTCCCAAAAAATCACGCACTACAAGAGGCTCAAGGAAACCAACGAAGAGACTTCCTATCTTATCAAGGTGTCTCGGACCCTTGGGTCCCGCCTTGGTGTTCTCTTCTTTCAACTCCCCCCGAATCTCAAGAAAGATATTCCGCGATTGGAATCTTTCCTGAGTCTGCTTCCGGATGATATCCACGCAGCCTTTGAATTCAGAAATGCCTCGTGGTTCGATGATGAGATGTTCGGCGTCCTTCGGGCAAAGAATGCGTCTCTTTGCATCGCAGACGCAGATGGAGATCTTGAGGTCCCCTTTGTCTCAACCGCCGATTGGGGCTATCTCAGACTGAGGAGAGAGAAATACACACCGGCAGACCTCAGGAAATGGATGAAGAAGATCGGATCAGTCGGATGGAACCACAGCTATGTGTTTTTCAAACACGAGGACGAAGCGGCGGGTCCAAAGATGGCGGTGAAGTTTCTTGCAATGGCGGAACCACGGATGTGAGATTCGAGATGTGAGATTTGAGATCACACATCCCACATCCCACATCTCACATCACCCTGCCCGCTTCAACATAGCCTTCTCATATAGCGCCTTGTACTGCTCCGCGCTCGCCTTCCAGGAAAAATCGCGTCTCATTCCGTTTTGTTGAATGGTTCGCCACAGTGGCTTGTTCTCGAACGCGTTGAGAGCTCTGTGGACCGACGTAACCAGTCCGAACGGCGTCGGTTCAACGAACGAGAAGCCGTTTCCCTCCTGGCTGCCCTTCGCTCTCAACTCATCCCAATCCCACACGGTGTCGGCAAGGCCTCCGGTCTTTCGCACAACAGGGACAGTTCCGTAGCGAAGGCTATACATCTGATTCAAGCCGCAGGGCTCATACCGGGAAGGCATCAGGAAAATATCGGCGGCCGCTTCGATGAGGTGAGCAAGTTCGTTGTTGAAGCCGATATAGGTCCAAACTTTCCCGGGATGGGAGTGATGCAGGGCCCGGAACATTTCCTCGAACCTGTCCTCGCCGCTACCGAGAATCACCCACTGTGCATTCATTTCTGTCAACGGCAGGAGTGAATCGGCGATGATATCGAATCCCTTCTGCGAAACAAGGCGCGAAACAATACCAATCAGGGGGACCTGCTCGTTGAACGGCAGGCCCACCTTTTCGAGCAGGTATTTCTTGTTCCCG
>DAIPLH010000172.1:0-1750 GCA_036769325.1 Bacteroidota bacterium | reverse complement strand
CCCGAGTTTCCCCTCTGGATTTGCCATCGAATAGTGATGTGGCAGGTGCCGGTCGGTTTCCGGGTTCCAGTCGTCCGTGTCGATTCCATTAATGATTCCGAAGAGATCAGCCTGACGCACCTGCAGTGTGGTCTCGAGGCCAGCCCCGAACTGGGGGGTAAGGATTTCGCGGGCATATGTGCTGCTCACCGTGTTGATGAGTTCCGAAAAGAGAATACCTGCCTTCAGGAAACAGACGGCGCCATCCTTCTCGAGCGGGCCGCCATGATAGAACAGGTCCGGCCGTAGTTCTGCAGCTGTCAGGGCTTCAGGTCCAAACAAACCCTGATAACCGATATTGTGTATGGAGAGCAGAGTTGCGCTCTTCCGGAAAAGCTCGTCCCAGACATAGTTCTGTTTCACCATGAGGGGAATCAGGGAAGTCTGCCAATCATTGCAGTGAATCACGTCGGGTGACCACTGCATGTACTGCATCGCTTCGATCACCGCCTTACTGAAGAGGATGAAACGAGTGTGCTCATCACTGTCTGAAGTATAGATGCTTCCCCGGTGGAAGAAGTGGGGGCAGTCAATAAGATAGAGTGGAACCGTCGAACCGGGGATGATGGTTCGTTGAACATGGACAGAGAACGGAAACCCGCCGACGCGGATCGGCATTTCGCCAATCCCGTACTCATAGTGTATGTCATATTTCGCCTCATCGATCGTGGAGTACTTCGGGAGAAAAACCTTGACGTCGCAGCCGAGTTCCTTGAGTGCCTTCGGAAGCGCGCCGGTGACGTCCGCAAGTCCTCCGGTCTTGGCAAATGGAGTAACCTCCGAAGCAGCGATGGCAATTTTCATTGGGGTTCCGTTCGGCAAAAATGAGCATCAAAGTAGCAACTCGCGTTCGGCAAAGCAAGGTGGTGCGGGAGTCTATTGGTTCAGTCGTTTTCAAAGCGTTCGACCCGGACACCATGCGCAATCGCCTCCGGAAAGAAACCTTCGATTATGATCAGGCGATCGTAGAGGCTAAGATCGAGGCGCTCAAGCACAATGCATTTGTTGTTTCTCACGTTAAGCTCGCAGCCCGATTCTGTTTCCCGAATCATGACGATCTCATGCCAGGGATAAAAATTCATCTTCAGGAACTTTTGAGTGTGCACTCCTTTTGCGTCAAAATGAAACCCTGCCCTTAAGATGTTGCTGAAGTCTCTCGTAAGCAACACGACGAATATGCAACACAAGATTGTCTCCGGGATAGACAGCACCGGAAAGTGGGTGGATTTCGATATACCTACCGAAAGGACAGTCCAGATATAACCCACGGCCAGGACGATCACGACTGGCGGGGGATAGACCCAGAGGGTTACCTCTCTGGCAGTCATGAGGTCGGCAAACTGCATCAAGGGGTGGCAGTGTCGCTTCCCGCACGATTCGCAAATGGTTTCCCCTTCCGCATAGCAGAGCGGGAGTTCCTCGGGGTAGGTCTTACATTTTTCGCAGCCGATGTTCAGGCATTTTGCCCCTTCGCGCGGAAAGAGCGTTTGGCCGCAGTGCATGCACTTCATGGGTGTTAAACGTTTTGTGTTCATCGTTTACCAAGGAATAAAGTAGTAACTCCGGGAAGTCAATGCAAGGCGATTGCAGGCAGGGTTGATTCGACAGAACTCACCCCCAGCTTTGACATAGCCAAACACCAGAGAAATTTCGAGCAGATCAATCCCACGGCGAACAAACCAGTCGGGGTTGAATATATTCAACCCCGACA
>DAIPLH010000515.1:0-1869 GCA_036769325.1 Bacteroidota bacterium | reverse complement strand
CCCGGCTTCGAGCACCACCGCGACTCCGGTGGGGTCCAGGCCCCCTAACGGGTCGACCGATAGCCCGCCGCCTTCCCCGAAGCCCACCTCGACGGAGACCGAGATGCCTTCCCCATTGATCGCGATCTTCCCCCCGCCCCCGACTATGGCGTACCCCGACAGCTCCACCGACCATAGACCATTCGCGTCGCTCAGGCTCACCGGGTTGTTGTTGACGTAGGCGTAGAGGTTGGCCTGGCCCGCCGCACTGGCCGTCACCACGGCGGTCTCACTGTTGCTGAAAGAATCGTCTCAAATGCATAGCTCTTATCACCACCTCCGGCGGACAACTGAAGAACCACACCGGTTTCCGAAACCGACATCAGTCGTCCGGTCACGTTCTCGTTTCCAGCCTCCCCTGCGGGGATGATCTCGAGCATCCGGCCGATGTGCTTCCTGAACTGCCAGGGGTAGACCATTGGTCTGTCCAATCCGGGAGATGAAACCGTAAGCCGGTAGTTGCTCCCCGGAAATTCCTTTTCAAAGATGCCCTGGAGCTCCTTGCTTACTTCTCTGCAGAGATCGAGGGTTACACCCTGCTCGTTGTCGATGAAGATATCAAAAACCGGCGCCCGTGATTCGCCACGGCACGCGATCTCGACAATCGTAGCGTCATGCCTCCCGACAGATTCGCGGATGTTGTGCTTCAGGTTCTCTGAAATGTTCACTCAGGCCGCCCAATTCTCCCCGTCAAATAAAAATAGCCCGAAACGGGCTACTTCAAGGGCACGAACAAGATACATAGAGGGAGAGGTAAAAGCAAGTCAGGGGTAAGCGAATCAGGCCATGTCCTCGGGCCACTGAATAACGGCCTTCTTGCCTTCGTAGCGATGAACGGAATCTCTGAATTCCCTGCTGACCCGCACCGGCTTCCCCATCTTCTGGTCCAACCAGACGTGAATGGCCACATTCTCTGCAATCCGGTGCCCGGTGATTCCTGAGTCGATAATCCCCTCAAACGCAAAACTCGATTCTCTTATGAATGATATCCGCGTTGCGATGTCAAGGACCTCTCCAAACCTGGCAGGCCGGCGATAATCGATCTCGTTGCGAGCGACAACAATTTGTGACTCCCTCCTTATGGCTTCCAGATCAATCTTCACCCCCATCTCTTCGAGATAGGCGATTCTTGCCGTTTCGAAATAGAGGAGGTAGACAGCGTTGTGCACGATTCCCTGCCAGTCGACCTCATAGTTCCGAACCTTGAGGGAAGTTGAAAAACGAAATTGTGTCCGGTCGAGAGCCACTCAGTTCATCGCCTCCCGGATAATAGATCCTGCCCGGCGAACGTCGTCGAGCGTAACATCCAGATGCGTTACAGCCCGGATTCCAAGGTAGTTCCCTTGCGTAAGCAGCACCCCCTTTGCCCGGAAAAGGCGCAAAAGCTCATCGGGAGTCTTCCCTGTCCTTTCCACACCAATGATGACGATATTTGTTTGCACCGAATCCAGATCGATCTCAAAATTACCGACCTCAGACAACATGGTTGCGAGAACTCTCGCCTTCTCATGATCTTCTTCAAGTCGATCAATGTTATTCTCGATGGCATACAGACCTGCCGCCGCGAGAACACCTGCCTGCCGCATTCCACCCCCGAATATCTTCCGGTAGTGGCGCGCCTCGTCGATGAAGGCTTTTGAACCTGCGATCGCGGAGCCAACAGGCGCACCAAGTCCCTTCGAAAAGCAAACGGACGCAGAATCAAATTGAGCAGCAAGTGTGGCTACGTTTTTTCCTGTGGCAACTGCGGCGTTCCACAGTCTCGCTCCGTCAAGGTGGAATCCGATCCCTTCATTGCGGACGAAATCGGCAATCCTGGTGATCTCTTCG
>DAIPLH010000171.1:2035-6576 GCA_036769325.1 Bacteroidota bacterium | reverse complement strand
CACGATCGGCAAGGTGAAGGACAGGATGTTGGTTCTGGCCTGCGTCCGGTAGTGTCTCACTTTGGTTCTTTTGTTTCATTCATAGCACTCTCCGAATCTGGAACTCTATTTTTGTTCTCCGCGTCGGGGTTGAATATATTCAACCCCGACTGGATTGCTCTTGTTTTGATTCGTCAAAACTCGCGGAGCGTGAAGATACGCGAGTCGGGAATCAGGAACAAGAGCCAGGGCAAGAGGTGGAATGAGAATTCAAACCGAGATACTACCCGGGGTTCCTGGCCCTTAAGAAATACGTGTTCTCCTCTGGCACCAGAGCACGGACTATCTCCTCGTTGTGAGAAACAAGCACGAACCCTCTCTCTTCCTTTTGCAGCTCGCTGAGCATGGAAAAGACCCTGGTAATGCTTTCGAAATCAAGTCCATTGAACGGCTCATCGAGCAGCACAATGTCGGTCCTGAGCACAAGCGCTCTTGCCAGATTCAGGCGTTGCTTCTGACCCCCGCTCAATGCAAAGACGCGCGTGTTGAGGAACTCCTCACTTAATTCATCGTCAAACAGTCTTCCGAGATGTTTTCTCAGCATATCCGGTGAGACTGCCTCCTGTATCGGCAGACCCTCAAAGATCTCCTTCACTCTTGAAGCCGGATTCAGCGCTTCATCTGCGTGCTGAAAGACCATGGTCATGCGCTTACCCCAGATGTCATGGCGCCAAAGACTTCCCGCACTCTCGTGCGAGACTGCATGCCCGCACAACACCATGCGAAATTGCTCAGCTTCAAGCAGTCCCATGATCATCTTGAGGAAGGTTGTCTTCCCCTCACCGCTTGGCGCTTTCAGGGAGACAATCTTTCCTGGATATACTTCCAGGGGACATTCGTTCTCTCCGGTCTGATCCCGCGTGATGGTCAATTCACGTCCAAACATTGCGGAGCGACTCTCCACACTCAGCAGAGGCGATGTGTTGTTCTTCCTGAGTGATGGCTCCCTTTGCTGCCGGTGCAGCCATCCCGTGTAGGTTTCACCATCAAATCCCTCCAATATGAGGCCTTGCGTGGTTCGCTTAAGTTCCTTGAAAACAATCTTGTCCCGGAGACCCTTGTGCGCATGCGCGATCTCGCTGATGATCGAATAGTCGTGGGTGATCAGCAGAACCGTAAATGGATGGGCTTTGAACCGCCGTAAGAGCAGGGAGAGGAAGACGTTGCGAAAATGGTTGTCCAGACTTCCCGTGGGTTCATCAAATACAAACAGACACTCCTTCCCGGCACGCGCCAAGGCAAGGACCATGTCGATCTTCTTCAATGCCATGACCAGGAACATGCGCTGCTTCTCACCGCCGCTGGGCCGATGAGGTTTCGGAAACACGTCGAGAAGCTTGTCGGCGGCGATAGCAGCGTCCTCGCGGGATTCTTCCTGTGTCCACAACTCCCGCAGGATGGCCGATTCGGCCGGCGCCTTTGCAAGACTCCCTTCTCTGAGTTGCTCCCGCAACGTCATGAGTGGAGTCAGATGAGAGGACGGTTCCTGAAAAACAAAAAAACTGTTCTCGCGGATTGCCCTCACCTCAGGCCGGTTAAGGTATGCCTCGTACGGCTCATCGTTTACGGTGACATCAAATTCGTCAGGATCGAGGAGGCCGTAAAGAGCCCGGGAGATCAGCGATTTTCCGATCCCTGATTCGCCGAACAGGACCGTGATCTCATTATGGGAGAATTGAAAACCACGCACATCGACCAAAACCCGGTCATCAACCGCAATCCGAACATTATAGCCGGTAGTCTTCATGTCAGAGTCTGTAATGCCGCGCTAATCCCTGAGAGATCTTGTACAGACAGAACAAACTGAAGACGATGATGCACGCCGTGCTGATGCCTTGAAGATGTTCGAAGAAGAGTGACCGGATGCTTGTGATGTCCTTCAGAATCGTCCCGATCGCAAGGATGTCCTGTTTGCTGTCCAGCTTGGCAAGGAGACTCCCCAGTGTCACCGGAAAGTTGCTCAGGCTGACATCCGTCGAAAGGCCAACCGAGACGATGAAATCAATGCTGCATTGGAGGAAAATAGCGGTTGCAAAGATTGAGACAAGCTTGTTCAGGAGATGGGCCCTGCTGTTTTTCCAGAGGATCTCTCTGTTGATAATGCGATGTTCCTTGATTCCGCAGGAGAGCATTGCATGGAAGAACTCCAGTTTGCTGTAGTGTGCGATTCGCTCCCGAACCAGGTCCGTGACCTCCTGGAAGACAACAAGCGCAATGACCAGTGACATCCAGGCAAGTTGCGAGGTCTGGCTGTTCAGGATACC
Organism: Bacteroidota bacterium; assembly: GCA_036769325.1. Lineage (GTDB taxonomy): Bacteria > Bacteroidota > Ignavibacteria > UBA10030 > UBA6906 > DAIPLH01. Next base: position 4,273 of record DAIPLH010000171.1, on the reverse strand, counting down.
ACGCCCGAGGAAGAAGGTGAGGATTACATAGCCAATGAGTGTCCCGATAATCTGAGGAACGGATCTGAGCACATTCAGCGCGAACGTCGTGAGAAGATACAGCGGCCGGTTGTTTGTTTCAAGAAAATGAAGGGCGATTCCGGAGGCCCACCCGAAGAGCAGCGAAAGGAGAAGGACGAAGGTGCATGCAAGCACGGTGTTGCGAAAAGCCGTCTGCACCATGACGAACGCTGGCGAGTTGAGGAACAGCCCGTCCCAGATTCCAAGGACGATGAGGCCTCCAACCCAGATGCAGGTCCAGAGGATATCCTGCCTCGAAACGATCGTGCCTCTCTTCAGAATCATGCGCCGTGTCCGCCTGTCACTTGTTCTCGTACCTGGCTGCTTCACGGAGGACCCAGGCGTCGATGACCATATCCGTTGCCTTCACGATGAGAAAAATACCGACAATGATGGCCACTGCGACGTCATACTGCCTGTACAGAATGTTTTGCAGCAGCTCGTAGCCGAGGTGACCCTGAATGTTCAGGGCCATTTCGATGATGATCAGCCCCGTAATGAGGAACGACGCATGCTCTTTGAGTGAGGGGAGATATTGATGCCGGGCATTGCGATAGATGTGCCGGAACACGTGGGATGACAGCACCTTCGTTGGCTCAACAACTGCCTTATACGGTATCCCTTTTCCCCATTGATAGGAGGCATCGAGGTTTTTGACAATGGACGTCTGTACATACCCCTTACGGCTCTCTGCCGTGAGAAACGCAGAGAACCGGCTCGCCCGCGTGATCAGGAGGCCATTGGATATCACACCGAGAATAACCATGAACAGGTATGAATCGGTGTCAAACCCTGACCTGATCGAGTAGGCAATAACATAGGCGGGCGCGAACAGGACCGCATACCCGAGAAAGACTCCAAAGGATTTCAGGAGGAGAAAGAGGAGTGTGAGATACCAGGAAGAACCCCGCGGCCGGGAACCTCTCGCGTGGAGAATGATCTGTGCAAGCGCGGATGGGCGGGCCGCTCGCATGTTGACGAACCGGATGATCGCGAGTCCCGTTGATGCACGATGACTCAGCACCATCACAATGAGATACACGAGGCAGAACTGTGCGAACATTCCGATCAGTTGCAGCGCTTTTCCGGACGAGAGCCCACGCTTCTCTCCACCCGTCTTATATTCCTCGCTTGTGAACTGCTCCTGACGGAAAGATTCAATGGATTGGATGAGTGAGTCATTGCCGGCACGCCTGTCCGGATAGAAAACATCAAGGGCCTCTGCAAACTGAGCACGATGCAACGGGTTTCCAAAATCAATGAAGTCCAGCTCCAGATAGGGCGCAATGGCGGCTGTACGATCGGCCTGGATGTCCGCCTCTTTGCCTCTCATGAAGATGATCAGAACCGAGAAGAAGAGCGTGACGAGAACGATGCTCAGGGCGTGTTCGAGGAGTCGGGACTTCATTCCTGACGGACCTGAATCGTGATCCGGTCCCCCAGGTGGGAGACTGTCAGTCCGGAGCCAAGGACAATATTTTCGAGATCCTTCAGGAGGTAGAGCGTGCTCCGGCGGAACTCATCAGGGTTCGATCCACTGAGCACGCAGGTGATTGAGCTTCTGGTGGATTTAACCGACCAGGAAGGGGTGGGGCGCGACTGGTTGGTTTGCTCGTTGAAATAGCCGAACAGGTCGCTCCATGTCCGGTTGATCTCACCGATCCGTGAGTGAATCTTCTCTGCTATTCCCCGTGATATCGAATCCGCAGATACTGATGCCCGAAGGATCTTCCAATCCCTGCCTTCCTTCAGAGCCGCGAAGTTTACCCATCCGTACTGCGACCCATCAGAAAGACCGCAATACGTCCCCTCCGGGGTGCGAAAACAACGGACCAGCTTCTCACCAACCCGGAGGTTCTTCTTTGGTGTTCCTGTTGGTGGGGTGAAAGCAGGATTGCCGCGCAGAATCTGAATCGTGTCGGAAAGAAGGGCTGCATCCCGGAAAATCTTCTCGAAGCCTAATGAGCCGTTGCGCCTGAGCCTGCCATCTTCCTCAGTAAGCAGAAATACCTGCTGACCGTTGACCTCGACCTGCATGCATCGCGTAAAGCCGTCTCCAAGGAGGGCGTTCGGATTGAGAACCCTCATCGGAACAAAGGGTTTCAGAAGGCCGGAATCTCTGTCGGTCAACTGCTGCTGATACTTGTTGAAGGCTGAGAGACGATCGACTCGCCGGAC
>DAIPLH010000171.1:0-2025 GCA_036769325.1 Bacteroidota bacterium | reverse complement strand
CAATCAGAACATCATCCGTAGTCTGGGCCCTGCCGGCTAACGTGAAAAAGACCGGGAGGAGCGCGATGGCCAAACCACGAGCGATGATCTTCATCTTAATCCCCTGGCCGCTCCCGCCATTTCTTGATAGTGGAGAGCTGCGATGCCACGCCGTACAGATCGATACTCGAGTCGTCAAACTGAGTGCTGAAGTACGCGAGGGAGGGGAGCGAGAACATCCAGACGCCCAGACACATTTCGCGTTCGAGCTCGTCGATGCGCCGTGCGTATTCCTGCTTGTCGCCGATATGCCTGGTGGACATGAAGCCGTGGATGTATTGAAGCAGCAACTGGATATCTTCTCCTTCAGCCGGGTTCCGGGAATCAAGCCGGAAGAAGTTCTTGTCTTGCGCAAAGGAGCTCATGTTGATGACCGGATTTCCCTCCTGATCCGGATCTGTGATGTAGTGGATGACGTAACGCTCCAGGTCGGGTTCACGCAGGAAAATGTTGTACAGATCAAAGAGAAAATTGCTCCTGTACCCCGTGACGGCAATAAGCAGCGCGTCGTGGTCTCCAGTGCGGATTTCTTCATTTGTCACGGCGCGGACCTTCATCTTACCCCTCGTGACCGCAGGATCATTCAGGATCTCGATCAATTCGGAATACTCTTCCCTGAATCCATAGTTCATGCATGCCTTCACACGAATGGTATCCGGGAGAAGGGCAGCATTTGGCGGACCTTCCGACAGTGGCGGGGTGACAATTTCCTCCTCGACGTAATAGGAGGATGATGGAAAGACACTGCGGTTGATGTAATCGTCAAAGTTGTCCCGGTTGCCCTTGTAATCCGCAATATGACGGACCTGCTCCGTTCTGACCTTGAAGAACCTTTCGACGATGGTCCTCATACTGATGAGATTCCGGATTTCCTTTCGCTGCTCACGCGTCAGGCGTTGGGTATTCAGAAGGAGAGCAAAAAAAGTGTTGCTGATGTTCGATTTGTAAAAAAAGTCCGCAGTGTCCTCGAGGATCGGTGAAAGGCTCCCGAACGGAGTTTCCAGAAGGACATTGATCGCCCCGTTGTTCAGCTCCGTTGAATAGGTGCTGTTATCAATAAAAGGGGAGAGGAAGATATTGTTGATCGCTGCAACTCCATCAGGATTCCTGCCATAGCCGGCAACGTCCTCCTTCGGAGGATAACTGAGATAAGCCGCAGTGCCAACGCGATAGTTCAGCGCGTTCATGTCCGAATTATTGGGAAGGATCTTGAACGAGAGCACCTCTTTGATGTCGGCTTCCTTCCAGATCCTGTCGGTTCGGAATTGAAAGCGAATCTGCCGGCTTTCGTCAGGTCCTTCGAACCCCATTGTCGGGGCGGCCTGGGACACCAGAATGAAATCCGGCGAGAGGCTTCCGAGACTCTGGATCCGGCGCAGGGTGAAGTTCAGGTCCTCGGCTGTAAAGAAATGATCAGTAGACTGGGTGGTTGTGTACGAATCCTCATCCTCATCGGAAGTTACTGTCCAGCTGTCGTGCCAGCGTTTCGCGGTATTAAGCCGGATGGTCACAACGTTCGCTTCATCGATGGAAACAAATTCCCCCAGTCCATCCTCGAAGACAACCCCGCTGGGATTGGCTGCCAGATTAAACAAGCCGTCAAACTGAACTTCATCGAGCTTGTCCGCCAGGCCGTTTGTACTGGGGAGATGCGGATCAATGGCAGGCTTTTGGTGCGAGATGTATGGAATCACGATCTGATCCGAGAGGTCGGGCCTCATGAAAAAAAAGTAGTACAGCAGTCCACCTGCGACAAGAAGGGCAACTGTTGCAATGATGATCTGTTTCTTCTGCATGTGAGTTCCTCGCTAAGACTTTATTGGCAGACCGCGTCAGTTCTTGCGTATGATCGGAACCTGGGCCATGGCGCTTACCTCGAAGACCCTGAATCCGGGATAGTTGAATCGAACCTCAAGAATATTCTTCCCGCCCTTGTCCATTTGAACAGGCGTGATCAGGGTTTCGTAGTCGTTTGCCGCGGTTGGC
>DAIPLH010000170.1:0-6616 GCA_036769325.1 Bacteroidota bacterium | reverse complement strand
GTACCGGTGATACCAGAAGTCCTCTCTACATCTCCATTGTCTCTCAGATGATCATTCCTCTGGGGTTCTGCTGGATCGTTCAGTCAATGACCACACTGGCGCCACACCATGTGTGGCTTGCCATCGTTATTGGCCACCTCGTCCGCGCAAGTCTCTCCGCGGCCCGGTTTCGCCAGGGGAAATGGATGGATATCAGGATTGAATGAAGGCTGGCGTCAGTCTGGAGACTTCGTCGTTGGAGAACCGGAGGTGGGGCCGGCCATAGGTCCAGGGCTGCTCAAAGCAGGGTTCCTTTGAGAAGCAATGCTGCAAAGGAAAAATAAATGATGAGACCGGTGACATCGACCAGTGTTGCTACAAAGGGAGCTGACGAGGAGGCCGGGTCGAAGCCAAGTCGTCTCAACAGGAACGGGAGCATTGAGCCAGAGATCGTACCCCATACGACAACTCCGATCAGAGAGAGTCCGACAGTAGCTGCGATAAGCACCCAGTGAGGCCCGTAGATGTCAGTGAAGGCAGACCAGAGCGCAATCCGGATAAAGCCGATTGCGCCCAGGACCGTACCGAGAAGAAGACCAGAGAACACTTCCCGCTTCATGACCATCCACCAATCCCGTAAAGCAACTTCCTGCAGTGCCATTGCCCGGATAATGAGTGTCGCGGCCTGAGATCCCGAATTACCCCCGCTCGAAATGATCAACGGAACAAAGAGGGCGAGGACAACAGCTTTTGCAATCTCATCTTCGAAATACCCCATAGCGGTGGCCGTCAACATTTCCCCGACAAAAAGCACGATAAGCCACCCCGCCCGCTTCCTGACCATTTCAAACACCGGCGTCTTGACGTACGGATAGTCCAGGGCCTCCAATCCACCGAATTTGTGAATGTCCTTCGTGTGGATCTCTTCGACCACATCCAACGCATCGTCGATGGTGACAATGCCGAGAAGAAAGCCGTCCGTATTCACGACTGGCAAAGCTGACCGATCATAGTGTTTGAATGCATGGACGGCCATCTCTTTTGTGTCAGCTGAGGTGAGGCTGACAAACGATTCGTCCATCAGGTCGGACACTCGATTCTCCAGCGGAACAACCAGAAAATCTCTGATTCGAATATCGTCAATCAATTTTCCCCGCTGGTCGGTGACGTAGATGAAATCCAACACTTCGATTTCCCGACCATGTGACCGTATGTGATCCAGAACCTCTTTGACGGTCCAATCGCCCGACACAGCGATGTACTCTGGCGTCATTAGGCGGCATACAGAATCCGCGGGGTATCCAAGCAGAGTCCGGGCTATTAAACGCTCATCAGGGGAAAGCAGGTCGATGAGTTGCTTGACTATCGGCCCCGGCAGTTCCTGGAGGAACGCCGTTCGATCATCAGGGGACATCTCATTGAGAACGGTACTCACTTCTTCCTGACCCAGCGCTTTGAGCAGGGACTTCTGAACATCGATCTCGAGGTATTCGAAGGTGTCGGCTGCCACTTCCTTGGAGAGAAGACGAAACACAACAGCCCGTTCTTTCTCGTCAAGGTCCGCGACGGCGTCGGCAACCTCACTGGGATGCCACTCTTCGAATATTTCCTTGACTGTTGAGAAATCCCGTTTCTGGATGAGTTCGGTGATCTCTGGCAGGATAACGCGTCCGAGCATATGATCTATCTCATGGCGGCAAGCGTGATTTTTCAGTGAAATGTCACATGAATATATCGATTCCCCTTGTTCAATGTGTGAACAGTCCTCAGGGGATGGTCAGAAAGGACCTTCCGTTGAAGGGGAATACATGCAACGACGCCCGTTGGATTCCTTTTTGGAATTTCATATGTTGATCGTGAATCCGCAATGCCCCTGAAATGACTCCCACTACCGAGATTCTTCAGTCTGCGTCAGACTTCGTTGGCGCACTGCTCCATGACAAGCTCCCGCCATGGTCTGTCTATCACAATTATGAACACACCCTTGAAGTCGTTGAATCCTCGGAAGAAATAGGCCGGGCCTCGAAACTCAGCAAAGAGGAGCTTGAGATGCTTCTCCTCGCAGCGTGGTTTCACGACACGGGCCATATTGAGAAGTCCGCTGGCCATGAGGAGAAGAGTGTGGAAATAGCTGAGGGCTTTCTCCGGGACCACAATTATCCCCCGGCGAAGATTGAAGAAGTGACATCCTGCATCCGTGCAACGGCGCTTTCAGCAAGAGCAAAGAATCTGATGCAAATGGCAATGAGGGACGCAGATGTGCTCCACGCCGGAAGGAAGGATTTCTTTGCGAAGAGTCAGCTGCTCCGCATGGAGGAAGAAAAGCGGAACGGTCACGTATATACCAATCAGGAATGGCTGAACCTGAATCTTGATTTCCTTGCCCGAAGTGAATTCCTCACCTCCTATGCCCGGACTGAGTATGGACCGAGGAGGACCAAGAACCTCATCGGGCTGCAGGGAAGGATCAGGGAAAATGAAGGGACTCAGAAGACCGAAACGACGAAACAGCAGGTCAAGGCTGATAAAGACAAGGCAAAAAGCGACCGTGAGAGCCGCCCTGAGCGCGGGATCGAAACGATGTTTCGGACTGTTCCCACCCATCACCTCAACCTCAGCTCGATCGCAGATCAGAAAGCGAATATCATGCTGAGTTCGAACGCGCTGATCATTTCCATTGTCTTCGGACTCCTGATCAGCAAGCTGGATACCAACCCCCACTTGATGATTCCGACCTTCATGCTGCTTGCAGTCTGTCTGACGGCAATTGTGTTTGCGATCCTTTCGACAAGGCCAAAAGTGACATCCGGACGATTTTCACGCGAAGATATTGTGAAGAAGAAAGTGAACCTTCTGTTCTTCGGTAATTTTCACAGTGTGCCATTGGAGGATTTTGAGTGGGGGATGAAGGAGATGATGACCGACCGCGACTATCTCTACAGCAGCATGATTCAGGATCTTTATTTTCTCGGTAAGGTGCTGGAGCGGAAATACCGATACCTCCGAATCTGTTACAACGTTTTCATGTACGGGCTCATCGTCTCAGTCCTCGCATTTCTCATTTCATTCCTGAACACGCCCGGTATTCGTGACTAACTTCCTGTTACACCCGCCGTTCGTTCTTCAAACTCACCTGTTGACTTGTTCTTCCTCACGTTGTCCCAATTGAAGTACCGTCCATTCATGGCAATGTAGACCCCCGCGGGGAGAGTCTGGGCCAGACCGATGGCGCTTCCGAGGTTAAACAATCCGTCTGAGCTTCCAAATTTGTATGGGACCATTGCCCCCGTCAGCACAATCGTCTTTCCGATATCCGCCGTTCCCAGGACGCGGGCTGTTACCTCCATCGTGTCGGTTCCATGGGTGATGATAATCCGGTTTTCTTTAGCACTCCTGCACTGGTTGACAATTTGGGACCGGTGATCATCAACCATCTCAAGACTATCGAGAAGCATGAGTGTTGTGATTTCGACCGGCAGCTTGCACCGGCCCAGCGACAGCATCTCCGGAAGGTGGGTTTCCTTGAAGAAGAGAGTTCCCGCCAGTTCATTGTATTCCTTGTCAAACGTTCCGCCGGTAACGAAAATTCTGATTGGCATCAGACAATCCTCTGCGTTGATGTGAGAAACGTCCCCAAGAAACAGAAATTGGCCCTGAGAGTAAAGAAACGAAGGGCGGATGTGAGATGTGAGATGTGGGATGTGGGTGTGAGAAGGGATGTGAGATGTGAGATGCGGTAGGTGGGCCCCTCTTTACCAGGAAAGGGTGGCCAAGCACTCTTTTTGCAAGGTATTGCGTTTCTCTTCGTGTCTTTGAGTCTTAGCGGCAAGATCCAGATCCTACCGCCCCGCCTCTTTTTGAATCCTTGAAGCTAAGGGTTTCATTTCATAGATTTACAGCAGAACTTAACAGTATCAGGGGTTTTCATGGAAGTCAAACAACTTCGCTCACAGGATGGCACGGGTACGCTTTCGTACCTTCTCGCAGACCCACATGCCCGGGTTGGGATTTTAATAGATCCTAACCGGGAAGATATTGCTGCGCTTCGTCCAATGATTGACGAAAACGGACTTCGGTTGACACACATCATCGATACCCATACCCACGCCGACCATGTTTCGGCGGCTGAGTTGTCAAAGGCATACGGTGCCCGCGTGGTCATGCATGAAAACACAAAGAATAAGTGGAAAATTGTTGACCAGGGGGATAGGTTCGGGATTGGTGATATCCTTAGGGCGAACGCCGCTATTCACGTGGACCAGTTTGTGAAGGATGGGGAGACGATCTCAAGCGGGGATATGACGATCACGATGCTTTTTACCCCCGGACACACCGACAACCATCTCTCTCTTCTTGTCGGGGAAAACCTTTTCACCGGTGATCTCCTGTTGATTGGACAGGCAGGGCGGAGCGACTTGCCGGGAGGAAATCCTGCAGAACAATACGAGAGCCTGTTCAATAAGATCCTTCCCCTTCCGGACTCAATGACGATTCATCCCGGACATGACTACGCAGGGAACGTAAACTCTTCCCTTGGGGAAGAGAAGAAATCCAACCCATTTCTTCAGAACCGGTCGAAGGAGGAATACATAGAATTCGTGAAGGATTTCTTTCCTCCAATAGCAGAATCGGTTGGAGAAGGGGGGAAGATGACATTGCAGTGCGGGACCACGCGGGTTCCACAAAAAGAAGGTAGCGCTACGACCGTCACTGCCGAAGAATTTTCAGTGATGGAGCGGGAAGGGATGGTGCTGGTCGATGTCCGCGAGCCGGCAGAATTGGCAGTCATCGGATTCATCGAGGGAGCAATCAATATCCCGGTTGGGCAGCTTGCCCGGCGAATAGGTGAGCTTCCGGCCCGGAAAGAAACGCCGGTTGTGGTGGTCTGCCAGAGCGGGTCGCGATCCCGCGAAGCGGCTCACTTTCTTCAGAGTCAGGGATACTCCGCGGTGAAGGACCTTGCAGGAGGAACAGCAGCGTGGATCAAAAGCGGCCGGCCCGTAGTTCGACGGGAAGCAACGCTTAATGCAACACGGTCATAGCGAGGCACAAGGCCACAGCGGTACTAAGTTCACGAGGAAACGAATGATTATACTTTCTCTCTCGACACTGGGGCTTGCCCTCCTTGGTCTTCTCTTTTCCCGACCCCAGTCAAAAGTTGCCCTGATCAATGTTCAGGAGACAAAGCGGAGAGCCGAATCCGACTCAACAGTGGTTCTTCTCGATGTGCGTACGCCGGAGGAGTTCGCGGCCGGACACATTGCCAATGCCATTCTTATTCCGGTCCAGGAACTCGAAAAGAGACTCGCGGAACTTGAGCCCTACCGGAACAAGACACTGATTGCCTACTGTCGTAGCGGCAATCGGAGTGGTGTGGCAGCAGGGCTCCTCGGGAATCACGGCTATACGGCGGTGAACATGGAGGGAGGAATATTGCAATGGAAAAAGGAAAACCTTCCTCTGATAACGGAAGATGAGAGCAGGTAATTCTGATTCCCGGAACAGAGCCCTATGCTTTCATCGGACGGATCAACCTTTCCTTCGACTCAGACACCTCACTTGACCACCGCGTGTTCGATGCAGTTCACCTTCCCGTTTCCTGATCCACAAGTGGCCAGCTGATGTCCCGAGTGCGTCATTATGTGAGTCTCGTCCGTCCGGAACAGTGGATCAAGAATGCGTTTGTCCTTGCCCCGTTGATCTTCTCGCGGGAGTTGTTTGAATCCGGTCCCTTTCTCACCGCGTTGGCCGCAACAGGAGGTTTTTGTCTTGCTGCAGGGGCTGTGTATAGTATCAATGATTTGACCGATCTGAAATCTGATCGCGCCCATCCTGTCAAGAAGAAGCGCCCCCTTGCCAGCGGGGTGATTTCCGGGGCCGAGGCGTTGATTGTCGCCTGCCTCCTTCTGGTGCTGGCCTTCGGCCTGACCGCTGGTTTCGGGATCGGATTCCATGTCATCCTTGCAAGCTATGTTGCGATCAACATCTTCTATTCCCTCAAACTGAAAGAGATTGTTCTCGTCGATGTCTTTCTCATCGCATCGGGATTCATGTTGAGAGTTCTCGGTGGAGCATATGCGATCAACGTGCCGGTGTCAAGCTGGATTATCCTCTGCACACTCTTTATCTCCCTGTTTCTCGGCTTTGGGAAGCGACGAGCAGAACTTGTCATGGGGGGCGTTGAAGGGGAGATGCTGGATCGAAAAGTCCTGCATCATTATTCGGTGGGGTTTCTCGACCAGATGTTGACCATATCCGCTGCAGGTGCAGTCATCACCTACGCCCTCTATACCGTGGCCCCTTCCACACTGATCATCTTCAAGACCGACAAGGTGATCTATACGACTGTCTTTGTGATCTTCGGGATATTCCGTTACCTGTATCTGGTTCACGCGAAGAGATCAACCGACAATCCGACGCTGACTGTGACTACAGACATTCCTATCCTTCTGACCGGACTTGCCTGGATCCTTGTCTGTTCGGCGCTCATCTACCTTCATGAATGAGAGGAATGCGATGCGGTTTCTGATCACCGGGGGTGCCGGTTTCCTCGGCATCAACCTTGTCCGGTTTCTCATTGAGCGTGGGCATGACGTGGCGTGCCTGGACCTTGCCGAATTTGACTACCCCGACGTTC
>DAIPLH010000002.1:0-24214 GCA_036769325.1 Bacteroidota bacterium | reverse complement strand
CACAGCTTGAGTACCGGTTTGTCGAAGAGATCAAGGCCGTGGTTGCAGCACGCTGGGACCGGAGCACGCTGCATGAATCCCAAATCTCACCCAAGGTGGCGGTGGTCTACACACCATCAAAAAGTCATACCGTGCGCGGGACATTCAACAGAGCATTTCAATCGCCGAACTACTCTGAGCTGTTTCTCTATGTCAAGCATCCGACCCGGCAGCTCGCGTACCTGGGAAACGAGGATCTGAAAGTTGAGGTGATCAATGGATTCGAGGTCGGATACTCTGGTGTTTTCGGCAGCTCACTGTTTGTAACATTCGATGTCTATTTCAACCACCTTGAGGACTTCATTACCGATCTGGCGCCGGGAACAAATCCGGACTACGCGGGACAGGTGATCCTTCCCGGAGATTCGTTACTGCGAACAATTTGGTCGTATGGCAATGCCGGTAAAGTGAACGAGCAGGGATTCGAAATCGGATTGAACTACAACCTCACAAGGTCAATCCAGGTGAACGCCAACTATGCTTATTTTGACTTTGAGGTAAAGGAAAAAGGAGTGAGTGACGTCCTGATACCGAACGCCCCTGGGGACAAGGTGAATGTCGGTGTGACCTATCGTGACAGCAAGTTTGAGGCTCAGGTGTCGTTCAAATATGTTCCGAGCTACGATTGGGCGGCAGGGGTTTTCAAGGGAAAGATTCTTGCGTATGGGCTGCTGAACTTGAGCGGTTCGTACGAACTGACTGACTATCTCGATGTATCACTCAACGTCACGAATCTCCTGAACCGCGTCCACTATCAGATCTTTGGTGGGTCTCTGATTTACAGGCGTGCAGTGTTGAGCCTGACAGCTACATTCTGATAAAGATACGAGGGAGTTATTCCGGGAAGAATCTCTTCCGTGCTTCTTCAGTCATCATCGAGGGATTCCATTGTGGTTCCCAGACGATTCTGATATCCGCTTCTTTGACCCCATCGATTTTCAAAACTCTGTTGCGAACGGACTGTGCAATCATCCCACTCATCCCACACCCGGGTGAAGTCAGTGTCATCTTCACTCCAACCCAGTCATCGATGATCTTCACGTCGTAGATCAACCCCAGGTCCACAAGATTCACCGGTATCTCCGGGTCATAGCAGTCCCGTAGCGCAAGGTACACTGCATCTTCGCTGAGAACTCCTTTTTCCTGTTCAGTCATCGGTCATCCTCCTTACATCCTCAAAGATATGTCATTGAGGGGTGAGCTTCAATTCCAGGCGTCAGTCACCGGAAACGATCCGGTCAATTGCTCTACTCTCTGTTGCTTCCCGCGCTCGGCGTGCACTCACAGGACCCTCCACACGGCTTCCGTGAGGCTCTGGTCCTTCGTCGAACCTCCCGTGCAATGAGCAGAAATGCTGTCCCTGCAACAATTGTCAATGAAGCCACTTGTTGCCAATCCATGGCTATCCTCCGATTCCAAACATGATTCCGACACGGTATACAAGGAATGTCGCGCCGTAAGCCAGACATGTCATGAACGTGAGCTGAAGGGCCGGCCATTTCCAGCCATTCGTCTCCCGTCGCATGATTGCAACGGTGGACATGCATTGAAGGGCGAAGGCATAATAGACCATAAGACAAAGTGCAGTGAGCAGTGTGAAAGCTGGTCTTCCTGTTTCCGGGTTGATATCATTTTTCAGTCGGGCCTGCAAATTGAGCGTTCCCGACTCGGATCCCGAATCCCCGACATTGTAAATTGTCCCCATGGTGCTGACAAACACTTCTCGTTGAAGAATGGATCCTATTAATCCAATACCAATCTTCCAGTCGAAACCCAATGGCTTGATGATCGGCTCGATCAACTGACCGGCCCTGCCGGCGAAGCTCTGTTTAAGTTGTTCTGCAGAATTGCCATTCTCAAGGCGAGGGTATGTTGCAAGAAACCAAAGGACAATGGAGACGCCCATGATGATTGTCCCCGCCTGTTTCAGAAAAACCCTTGAGCGCTCCCACATCTGGTAAAGGACGGTCCTGAGGGAAGGCAGCCTGTACGGAGGCAGTTCCATCATAAAGACCGAAGATGCGTTCCTGGGCCAGGCCTTTTTGAAAAGCCAGGCAATCACCATTGCCGTGGCGAACCCAAGGACGTAGAGACCAAGGAGCACCATTCCCGGTAATGAAATGAAGCCGAAAAAAACCAGGTTTGGGATAAATGCTGCAATGAGCAGGATGTATACCGGAATACGAGCGCTGCAGCTCATGAGCGGCGCAATCAGCATGGTGACGAGCCGGTCTCTCGGGCTTTCGATATTGCGCGTCGCCATGATTCCGGGGATTGCACAGGCAAAGGAACTCAGCAGTGGGACAAAAGACTTCCCCTGTAACCCCACTGTTGCCATGAGTCTGTCCATGATGAGGGCAGCCCTTGCCATGTAGCCCGTTTCTTCCAGCAGACCCAGAAAAAAGAACAGAAACAGAATCTGAGGAAGGAAAGCGACGACAGCCGCGACGCCGGAAAGAGCGCCGTCCACCAGCAAGTCTCTGAGATCACCGGGTGGCAGAATGGTGGTGATGAATGCACCGACGCGATCGAATCCATCCCCAATCATTTCCATCGGTGGAACTGCCCAGGCAAAAATCGATTGGAACATCAGGCCCATGACCGCAAGGAAGATGACAACGCCCCAGAACCTGTGAAGCAGGATGCGATCGATCCGGTCGCCCGGGTTTCCCTTTTGTCTTTGGGGAGCGACAATTGTCTCATGACAGATTTTGCGGATCCAGGTATACCGTGACTCTACGAAGACGAGTTTTCGATCAATTTCAAGGAAATCAAGACGTTCGCGGTCCTTCTTCAGGTGTCCGGCCACCTGGGGAGACAATTGCAGACCAAGTGCCTGGAGCCCATCGTCGGTTGAGAGAAGATGAACCGCGTGATGAAGTGCGCGTGGCTCCTCAAATGCGTGATGCTCCTGCAGAAGACCCTTGAGTTCCTCCAGCTCGCGTTCAACGATGTCCGGCAATTGCTGGTTCAGGAATCCCGATCCGGCGACCGGGTCATTCCTCAAAAGTTCCTTCAGCTCAGGTATTCCCCGTCCGGTTGTTGCCGAGGTAAGAACAACCGGGACCCCTAACCATCGTTGAAGCTCATCCCCTTTCACACGGATCCCGTCTCTTTCTGCCAGATCGATCATGTTGAAAACCAGGACAACAGGGATGCGGAGATCGATGATTTGCGTGGCGAGGTAGAGGTGTCGCTCCAGGTTGGTAGCGTCGAGCACACAGACAACGAGCTCGGGCGATTCGAGGTTTTCTGATGATCCAAGGAGAATCTCGATGGAGATTCTTTCATCGGGCGATCCCGGTGTCAGGCTGTAGGTGCCAGGAAGATCAAGAAGACGCACCTCAAAGCCGTCCTCGTAGCGAATCCGTCCCTCCCGTTTCTCAACAGTGACACCCGGATAGTTAGCAATTTTCTGACGCAGGCCAGTCAAGGCATTGAAGAGTGTGCTCTTTCCTGAGTTTGGGTTGCCAATGATAGCAACGCGTCTGATTCTTGCGGGAGTGTCGATGACCAGACTCATGACCCGACGAGGAAAGGTACGGTACGGTAGCCCCGGTTCAATCGCACAGGGTGATGGAGGAATTCAGGAGAAGTCAGGCTTCTACAGTTGTTTACAACCGGCATGATCTCTTTCCGGCTAGTTGTCGACCGAGACGAGAACCCGACGGGCTGCCACTTTGCTCAACCCGAATCTGCTTCGGGCAACTTCGAACACAATGCTGCCATAAGAATCGCCAACAAATCGCAAGAGGGCATTCTCGTGGATTCCCAATTCTCTCAGGCGGGATGAAAGGATCTGATCTGGAGGGAGACTCCGGACCCTTGCAAATTTTCCTATCGGTACATCTGGCAGGGAAATCGTTTCGTGGACTGTCTTGGTTTTCATTTTTTCTTGCATTTCGAACAGATTCCAAAAATTTGCAATGAAGAACTCTGCGGTTGAAAATGTTTTTCGTCGCACATTTCTTGTTGTATGCGCTCGAGTTTGTCGTTTACAAATTCGATGATATCGCCGCATTCAAGGCAGATCATGTGGTGGTGATTTGGCTTGCCGAAGGCTTTCTCATAGCGCGAGGTGTTTTCGGCGAATCTGTACTTGGAGACGAGGCCGCAACTCTGGAGAAGGTCAAGTGTGTTGTAGACCGTCGCCTTCGATATCTTGGACCCATTTGAGATCATCCGGTAGTAGAGGGCCTCAGCATCAAAATGCCCCTGAATCTGAAGGATCTCTTCCAGGATAGCATATCGCTCAGGAGTAGCGCGATGCTTTCCTGTGTCCTTCAGATACTTGGTAAGAATGTCGAAAGCGCCCTGGGTGTCCATCTTATTTAGACTTAGTCTAAATAAAAACAGAACAATTAGCAACCTCCGGCAAGAGAAATTCGTTGATTCTTAAGCGTTTTTGCTCTGCTGTTTCGGATTCCAGCGAGTGCCCAATCTGAGCTGAATAGAGGCCGAAATTTTTAGATTTTGCTTGCATTTTCTTTCCGTTTTCGTATATTCTCAAAAGTTTGAAGCTAGTGCCAGTTGATTAACCCTTAGGGTGAATGAAATCCCGCAACAGTAAGTTCCTTCAAGGAAAGCGGATACTAAGATCTCCCATCCCCAAAAACATCAAGGTTGACCTCCTCGTTGACGAGTATTTCCAGGCATACAACGCAGGGAGGTTACGGGAAGTCTGCAAAATATACGCGGGAAAAATGCTTGCTCCCGATGTTACCGTCGGCATGAGCTTAACCGGTGCGTTGACGCCGGCCGGCCTTGGTGGCTCCTGTATTGTCCCGCTCATGAAGGCAGGCTTTGTCGACTGGATTGTCAGTACCGGAGCCAACATCTACCATGATCTTCACTTCGCGCTCGGCGAGAAGCTTCATCAGGGTACACCGTTCCTTGATGACAGAATCCTGAGAGAAGAGAGCGTAATCAGGATCTATGATATTCTCTTTGATTATGGAGTCCTGCTGCGAACCGATGAATTTATCAGAACCATCGTGAGGAACGATGTTTTCCAGCGAGAGATGGGAACGGCCGAGTTTCACTACCTTCTCGGAAAGTATGTTGCCGGACGTGAGAAGGTGCTGAATCTGAAACACAAGAGCATCCTTTCGGCCGCATATACCTATGGCGTCCCAATCTATACTTCATCTCCTGGTGATAGTTCAATCGGGATGAATCTTGCCGAGGCCGAACTGAGTGGGTACAAGATCCGACTGGACCCTCTGCTTGATGTGAACGAAACGGCTGCCCTTGTCTACGATGCAAAAAGGAGGGGCGGAAGGAGCGGAGTAGTCATTTTCGGAGGGGGCTCTCCCAAGAACTTCGTGCTCCAAACCGAACCGCAGATACAGGAGGTCCTCAAGATCGATGAAAAGGGTCATGATTTTTTTATCCAGGTCACCGATGCGCGACCCGATACCGGTGGGTTGTCCGGAGCAACGCCTGCTGAGGCAGTCAGTTGGGGGAAGGTCGATCCGTCAAAGCTTGGGGATACAGTTGTTGCGTACGTCGATTCGACGATAGCGCTCCCTATCGTGACCTCGTATCTTCTGTCGAAAAAGAAGCCGAGAAGACTGAAAAGGCTGTACCACCAAAGGGAACAGCTTTTAGAGGCCCTGCGAAACGAGTATCTGAAAGTTCAGGGAAAACAGAAGAAGAAAACGAAATAGTCATCAGATCGTCTCACAACCCAGTCACCAGAAGGAGGACAAACTCATGAGTAGAATTCAGGAACTTCGTGACCTGATCGATACCTTTGAGAAGGACTTCGTCAAGTTCTATGATAAGGGGAACAAGTCAGCCGGAACGAGAGTAAGGAAGTCGATGAACGAGCTCAAGAAGAAGGCTCAGGATATCAGAAAAGAAGTGCAGGATATCAAGGCACAGGTGAAGCAGGACGGCATCTGATTCCAGGAAATTCGGCTGACCCGGCTGCGGTGGGATGGCCGGGTTGTTGCCGGATCCAGGAAGCAGATGACAGAAGAAACCCCGCCGGGTGGCGGGGTTTTTGTTTTAAGACCTTATCAGGGTTGCTCAGCCAATGTTCGCTGAGCCCTGCGTATCGCCTTCACCTTCTTCATCCTCTTCTTGACAGATGGTTTTGTGAAGTAGGCTCTCTTTTTGAATTCCTTCAGAACTCCGGACCGCTCATACTTTTTCTTGAATCTCTTGATGGCCCGATCGATTGGTTCATTCTCGCCGACGACTATACCTACCAAACTGGTGTCACCTCCTTCAGGTGTTGTTCCGTGTGAATAAAATCCTGGAGTTATGCATCGATGACGCTTTCGAGCAAACGGCGTTCACCAAGCTTCTCAAATGAAACGACAATTGCGTGTGCTCCGCCGGAAGTCCGTTCCTTCGAGACGATCCTTCCCATGTCATCAAGGGCCGAATGGAAAATTGCCTGGCCGATAGAGTAGGTTAAATCAGGCCGGTATTCCATGCATTCCGACTTTTCCACCTTCTTTTTTGCATCTTCCTGGGTTTTTTTCCACGCGGTCACGTCCAGAAGCGACGCATGACGACACCGGGTGCACCGGTACCATATCCGCTCGGGGTTTTCCTCCACACTTCCAACCATCTCCATCTTCGTATCGCGGTTACAATGACCGCAATGGTATACGATGGTTTTTCCTCGAGCCATGAGGGTCTCCTTGCCTTAGCGGGAATGGTGATCCTGTCGGTTAGAACAGGCAGGACGGGACTTACAGCGTGATTTCAAGTTATGGCATTTGAGGGAAGGAAGCAAGTGAGGGTTTTACCCCTGAGAATATCGATGCGTTAGAGCTCTGGAGTCCCCTCAGAGAGTCAGGTTCCATGCATCTTCCATTGCAGTCATTCATCTCTTTCTCACCGCCCAGCCGGAAAGGTACTGAGCCTTGTTTTCATTCAAAGCTGTGCTATATTGTATCCTGTTCCCCACGATCTTTGTTGCCAGGGCCCTTAGCTCAGTTGGTTAGAGCAGCAGACTCATAATCTGCGGGTCGCAGGTTCGAGCCCTGCAGGGCCCACCCACTGGATTTTCCCGTTATTGAGGTGAAAATCGAGCCTTTTCGTCCGTAATTTCTTTCGAATGCGTCTCGGGTTGCTGCTCAGGGCAAACCACGATCACCTGATAAAACACCATCCTACTTCATCATCAACATCTTCCGTGTTTCGCTGTAGTCTGCCGTTACGATTCGGTAAAGATAAATTCCGCCGGCCACCACCGATCCAATCTCATTTCTCCCATCCCAGACTGCTTCATGGTGGCCTTGCACCTGCTCCTGGTCGACAATGGTTTTCACCAGCTGTCCAAGTGTGTTGTAGACCCTCAGGCTGACCTGCCCCGGCTCGCTGAGGGTATAGCTGAATGTGGTTGACGGATTGAATGGGTTCGGATGGTTTCCTTCCAGCTTTGTTGCCTCAGCAGCTTGTTCCTCTCTCAAACCACTCGCCAGTTTTGTAAACCCCGTCGTGTCGGTGTCCACGACATCGTCCGGGTAGGTGCCGAGGTATGCGATCAACAGATAATCGCCCGGGTCGCGGTTAGCAGGCACGCTCATGATCGGAGACTTGTCGATCACTGCATGTGGCCCGAGTACAGGAGTCTTTGGTCCCAATAATGGGTCGACACTGCTTCCGTCAGGACGAACGAGCTTGGTCCAGAAGTCTATGGCCAGTGTGTCAGCCGTGTTGTTTGTGAACGTTACGTTGTAGGGAAACGTAGCGCCTTGTGGAGGAACGGTCTGATAAATTGAGTCGATGGTGACAGCCACTGAAGCCAGGGCTTCCGCATATCCCGAATACAAGTAAACGGAGCCATCGTCAGCTGAGCGAACGCCTGGTGCGCCGACAACAACAAAATCATTGGAGATATCGACGGAAATACCGAAACGCTGTTGCTCAAAACCATCACTGGCATTAAGTTCAACGACCTGGTTCCATGAGGATCCTTCCCGTTTGAAAACGTAGGCTGATCCAGAACCCGTAACGAGGCCATCCCCGTTTACTGCACCAATCACAGCATAATCACCCAGGAGAGCGACTGATGCGCCGAATTGATCATCGAGCGACCGATCCTGGGCAACCAGTTTCGCCTGCTCGACCCAGCTCGATCCTTCATGCTTAAATACATAGGCAGCCCCGGAGTTGGATTGTTCAGTATCGGCAAATGGTGCTCCGACAAGGGCATACTCTCCTGACAGTGAAACTGATTTGCCAAATTGGTCTGGTCCCGAATCACCGCCCGTCAATTTCGCTGTTTGAATCCAGCTTGTCCCGGTGCGCTGGAAGAAGTACACAGCACCCGAGTTGTTTCCTGCAGCGTCGCTCAGATTCACTCCCACTATTGCAAGGTCACCATCGAAAGAAACAGAGCTCCCAAATTCATCGTCTTCCACTCCATCGTCCGCGATAAGGGTGTCCGCCGAATTCCAACCACTCCCTGCTGCGGTGAACGCGATGACAGCACCGGAATTGTCGCCGTTGAAATCCTCACGCGTTGCACTAACAAGAGCAGTGTTGCTATCCAAACACACAGAGTTGCCAAAACCCTGAAAAGGTTCACTCCACCCGGTAATGCTTGTCCTTACCCAAATACTGCCATTGTAAAAGTAGGTGTAGAATGCGCCTTGATTCGGATCGCTGTCGCCAATCAGGGCGGTATTTCCTGACAAGGCAACATCAAATCCGAAACGATCATAGGAGGAAAGCTCTCCTACGACAGTCTGGGTAAAAATCCAACCGTTCCCATCCTTTCGGTAAAAGTGGCCGGCGCCCCTGTTTTCATAGTCAAATTCGCCAATCAGCAGGTGGTCTGCCTCAATTGCAACGGAGTGTCCAAATCCTTTATCAGTTCCTGCAATTTTTGTCTCCGTTATCTGGGAGAATGAGAAAGACGATGCAGCGAGGGAGAGCAAGACTGGAGCATAGAGTGGTTT
This sequence comes from Bacteroidota bacterium, assembly GCA_036769325.1. Classification (GTDB taxonomy): domain Bacteria; phylum Bacteroidota; class Ignavibacteria; order UBA10030; family UBA6906; genus DAIPLH01. Next base: position 15,251 of record DAIPLH010000002.1, on the reverse strand, counting down.
CATAGTTCACCTCATGACGATTCGCGATTCACAGTTGACGATTGACCATTAGCTGTTATCGGTTAACTGTTAACTATTTATTTACCAAAAAATATCCTCACTCACTTCAACAACAGCATCCTCTTCGTCTCGACAAAGTTCCCAGCGGTCATCCGATAGATGTAGATTCCACTTGACACCAGTCCACTGGTCTCATTCCTTCCATCCCACACTGCTTCGTGGTGACCCTCCAATTGGGTCTGGTCCACAACGGTCCTCACAAGCTGACCGAGCATGTTGTACACTTTGAGACTGACCTGTCCTGGTTCGCTCAGCACATAACTGAACGTCGTTGATGGATTGAAGGGATTCGGATGGTTTCCTTCCAGCCTGGTTGCCTCAGTAGCTTGTTCCTCTCTCAAACCACTCGCCAGTTTTGTAAACCCCGTCGTGTCTGTGTCCACGACATCGTCCGGGTAGGTGCCAAGGTATGCGATCAGCAGATAATCACCCGGATCGCGGTTAGCAGGCACGCTCATGATCGGAGACTTGTCGATCACTGCATGTGGCCCGAGTACAGGAGTCTTTGGTCCCAATAATGGGTCGACACTGCTTCCGTCAGGACGAACGAGCTTGGTCCAGAAGTCTATGGCCAGTGTGTCAGCCGTGTTGTTTGTGAACGTTACGTTGTAGGGGAAGGTAGCTCCCTGAGGGGGCACGGACTGGTAAATGGAATCGATGGAGACAGCTACTGAAGCCAGGGCTTCCGCATATCCCGAATACACATAAACGGCGGGATCGATATATGGTGAATAGCCGTAGCCTGTCGCACCGACAACAACATCAGTACCCGAGAGGTCGACGGAGAAACCATAATTCTGGCCTTCAACACCGTCACTGGCATACAGTTCAACGACCTGGTTCCATGAGGAGCCCTCCCGTTTGAAGATGTACGCTGTGCCGGAGTTCGTTACAAGTCCATCTCCGCCATCCGCGCCAATCACTGCATAGTCTCCAAGGAGACTTACCGATATTCCAAAGTGATCATTGAAGGACCGATCTCCGGCTACCAGTTTCACTTGCTCTATCCAGGTCAATCCATCATGCCTGAACACATAAGCAGCTCCTGAATTGGGTTGCTCTGTATCCGCTAATGGAGCTCCGACAAGAGCATACTCTCCCGATAGGGACACCGACGTGCCGAACCGGTCCGCGGGGGCTGTATCGTGGCCTGTCAGTTTCACAATCGGATTCCAGGTTTCCCCGGAGCGCTCGAAAAAGTACACCGAACCCGAGTTGGTTCCTGCAGCGTTGCTGAGATGATCACCCACAATTGCAAGATCGCCATCGAAAGATACAGAAACGCCAACATCGTCCCCACTCGCCGCATCGTCATCAAAAAGCGTGTCTTGTGCGATCCACCTACTCCCTGTTGTCGTGTACGCGATGACGGCACCAGAAGAAGAGGAGCCGTTGACAGACTCATTTGGTGAGCCAATGAGAGCAAATTTGTCATCCATGCACACAGAGGTAGCAAACAAACCGGCTTCCCCTGTTATAAGCGATATCTGTTGCCAGCTGGTACCATCGTGCAGGTACGTGTAGAATGCACCTCGGTGATCGCGTGGAGCGTCTCCAACCAGTGCGATATTCCCGCGGAGAGCGACTGCGGCTCCGAAACGACTATAGCCTCGTCCTTGGACGGTCTGAGAAAGCGTCCAACCGTCACCATCCCTCCGGAAAAAGAATGCAGGATTACTGTAATCTCCCCATACTGAGCCAATCAGCAATCGATCTGCGTCAAATGCAACGGCGTGTCCAAATCCAGGTGCCAATCCTGGAATTTTTGTCTCCGTTATCTGGGAGAATGACATAGATGAGGAGAGGATCAAGAGCAAAACGGAGGTAAGGAATGGTTTCATAGTTCACCTACGAAGATGAGTGGAACAGCGGGAGGGGGAAACACTCGAATCTTATTCAGAAGTTCCTTCAGAATCAAGGCTCCTGGAAGTGGGTCAGACTGACCCACCTCCCTATTCAGATAACTATCTCAACTTCCTCAAGGAACGAAGTATGATTGTCTTCTTGTGTTTTACCCGAACAGGAGGGAGCCCTGCAGGGCCCACCCATTGGATTTTCCCGTTATTGAGTCGAAAATCGAGCCTTTTCCCCCGTAATTCCTTCCGAGTGCTTCCCCGGGTTGCTGCTCAGTGCAAACCACGATCACCTGATAAACATCATCCTACTTCATCATCAACATCTTCCGTGTTTCGCTGTAGTCTGCCGTTACGATTCGGTAAAGATAAATTCCGCCGGCCACCACCGATCCAATCTCATTTCTCCCGTCCCATGTGACTTGGTAGTATCCCTTCTCCTGAAAGCCATCAACCAATGTCTTGATGTGCTGTCCAAGCATGCTGTACACCTTCAGGCTGACCTGTCCCGGATCGCTTAGTTCAAACCTGAATGTGGTTGAGGGATTAAAAGGATTCGGGTAGTTCCCTTCGAGCGATGACACCGGAGGAGATTCATCATTTTCTTCCCACTGGTCCTCCAGTCCTTCCTGGCCTCCACTGCACGTCACCGCAATGGGATCGAAGCATCCCTGCGGGTTCTCCAGACTCACTGTATGGTTTCCGATGGAATACCCTGCAACTTCAATTTGCGCGCGAGACCTGTTCCCGCTGCTTACTATGGTCGCTTCGTAGATATCATCGTCAACCTTGAACTCAATCGATTCACCCGCATGCAAAATGTTATCAAGGATTATTCGGGCCTTCACTGCTCCTCCCGGACCGCACCGCGCCTGGAGCCGGGCAATATCACCGCAGGGAATCTCGTCTGATTGCGAGTATTTTATCGTTGCATAATCAAGAGCGGAAGCGACTCCATTACTCTCACCCGTGACATAAACATTCCCTGCACCATCGATGACAAGCGAAGCTGGTGCATCAGCCGAGTTTCCCGGTCCGTTGTATCGTTGGACCCATTCCTCTGTTCCTGTCGGGTCGTAACGAATCGTTGCATAGTCATTGTTCGTACCCAGGCCTTCGCTGTATCCTGTCACGTACGAGTTGCCCGAAGCATCGACCGCGATGGAATACGCGGCATCAACGCTATTGGCGGGGCCGTTGTATGTTGCCAACCAGAGAATTTCGCCTGTACCGGGATGATACTTGATCGTGCAGTAGTCGGCTGTTGAAGTTTCGACGGTCAGACCTGTGACGAAGACGTTTCCATCTGAGTCGAGGGCGATGGAGTTTGCCACGTCACTGCTGTTTCCGGATCCGTTATAGCGTTCAACCCATTGGGGTTCGCCGTCTGAGTCATACTTGATGGTGAGAATGTCAAAGTTGAATCCAAATCCGCTGCTGGGGTCACTTCTGCCTGTTACGTAAACATTTCCATCCATATCAGCAGCGAGATCATAGGCCTGACTGAGTCCTTCCGGTCCCGGACCCTTGTATCTTGCTACCCAAAGGGTATCCCCGGCGGGATTGTATTTGACTGTGGCATACAGGTCAAGAAAGCCAAAACCGGTGTTGCTCTCGCCGGTGATGTAGACGTTCCCACTCTCATCAACTTCGAGAGCATGCGGTCTGTCTTCGCTGCCGGTTCCTGTTGCAGGACCATCGTACCGGGATATCCATTGTTCTGTTCCCGAGGAATCATACTTGATCGTGCAATAATCCAGATTTATTCCGCCATCGCTGTAGCCCGTAACATAGACGTTGCCGGAGCCGTCAACGAACACTGCGATGGATTCGTCGATATTATTCCCCGGTCCGTTGTATCTTCTGACCCAGAGGGAATCGCCATTGGAATTGTACTTTACTGTGCAGAAATCTCTTTCGGTTCCAATGCCCTGACTTCCTCCGGTGACATAGACATTTCCTGACCCGTCAACAGCTACATCGTAGGCCTGGTCGATATAATTTGCGGCACCGTTGTATCGCGCGGTCCATAGCTCGGCCCCGGATGGATCGTATTTGACGGTAACGTAGTCCCTTCGTATCCCATTGGTTTCGCTTTCACCTGTGACATAGACATTTCCAGCCACATCAATCGCGATGGAGTTCGCGTAATCACCATTTCCAGCCCCGTCGTATCGTGTGACCCATTCCTCTGTCACCTGCGCATTCAGCGTCGGGACTGAAGCAAGTACAATAACTGTAAGCATGGATTTCATGGCGCTGGCTCCTTTCGATTTGCAGGAAGGATTGGTGATTCAGGTTCTTTAAACGCCCGTCTCGAGACGAGGCCTCGGCCGGAGGCCGGGCAAAGACGCAAAGTCGTGCGCAAAGGACGCGGAGAAAGACTTATTGTTGGACAGACCTTTTTTCTTTGCGCACTTTGCGAACCCCTTTGTGCCTTTGCGGTTAAAAACCACATGCAGAAAGAGACTGGCACATTGATCCCACAGATTGATGAATTACCTGGTGAATAGCATTTTTCCTGTCATGACACTCTTGCCGGCCTGGAGTCTGTAGAGACGATCGGGTCAACGGAAGTCTGTCCGTTGCCTGTGTTGAAGAAAAACAAACGAGGATGCAAGAAGATCGCGGTTCGCATGAAGCCCCCATCAAGATCGGGTAGGGTGGGTTGGGTTGGCCCTAGCCCCTCTCCAAATCAACAACATTCTTCTTTTTTACACAAATCCTGATTGCCTGGAAAGCCTAAAGGCTAACGATTGAAGCTTGGGGCTATCCTTTATCAGCTTTTCCGGTCTTGTCTGGCAGTGTGCCGGGGTCGGAGGAGAGCATCGGGGAGGGGCGATGCGTTCCTCGTTGGGGAACCATCGCATCTGGCATCTGGCGTGACGGGTGATTGGGGGTGTCGTTGGATTGATGGAACTTCTCGTAGTGCATTTTCAAAGCATTGAATTTCATGAACGATTGGAAGAGGAATGCGGAGAGGAGCCATTCCTTGCGGCGCATCCACCGGTAGTCATAGGAAACTGACTTACCCTTGGAGGTGAATCGCATGTGGTTGCCGCGGATGACGTGGCTTTCGGATCCCGACAGGGAGCCTGAGAACTCGAGAGGTTCAACCGAGAGGAATGTGCATATTTCGTTGAGAACGGGGTTCGTATGCAGGCAAAGCTCTTCGTAGCTGACCTGCAGGGTCGGAATCCTGTGTGCCTTCACGAAGCGCTGGATCTTCTGGTTGCCGCGATGCCAGTGCCAGAAGAAAAACGACGGAACGCGAAACCGTGACGACCTGTCGAGACCCCTTGCCCTCCGCTTCCCGGTTTTGTCGAGAGCTGATATCACAAAAGACCGGACATCGCGGACAAGGTGAATAACCCGCAGGTCCACATTTGGATCCCGGCGGAGAATATCCAGGACTTCTACCTTCTTTGAGGCATCGACAAAATACTTATCCGTTCCGAAGGTGTTTCCGAAGTGATCAAGGACGGTCCGATACTCTCCTGCAACTGTTTGTTGTCCGATCGCAGCGAGTTGTTTCGCTGCGCTTCCCCAGAACCGGCAACCGTCAATGGTGTTTCCACAGGAACAAAGGATGCCTTTTGAGCGGAGATCTTCAACATGGTGACCAAGAACATTTCTTACCTCGCCCACTCCAACGAGGGAGGGATGCTTCCCGAGGATAATGCTGAGCAACGTCGATCCGGAATGTGGGAGGCAGGCGATAAAGACGACTTTGATCATGGGTGTACAACTCCAGGTTTGCCCCCCTGTATGATTCAGTGGTGTCCCCCTGTTTACCCGCCTGCACTGTCATTCTTTGTTCCCCGAGCCGATCAAGTTCCATTCTCGATATTCAGCGCCCTGACTTTCCTGAATTCTTTTATAGGATGCAATAGGGGGACATTGATGGCACAAGTCCCCTCTCTACCAAGTGAGGGGAATAGAACCAACTGTGCCGGTCTACGACCTCGTAGAGGGGTGAGGTGTGAAATTGTTCCGTGAACAATTTCCCGAGAAATGTCTTGACGAATTCCCCTCCCTTCCCAAGGGAGGGGTTAGGGGAGAGTTTGATGATCCATCGATCAAGTATCGATCATGATCGGTTTGTTAATGCTCCATTGTCAATCGACAACCGTGAAGTGAAGGGGGACGCTGCGCAGATATGAACAATTGAAGGAATCTTCAATGTGAGCGGTGTACAAAAAACTATAACAAATGTGATGCTAAGGACAGCTATCGGTTAATTGTTACCCACTTCGCCTGGCTTACTTCAATAACAGCATCCGCTTCGATTCAACGAAGTCTCCAGCCCGCAACCGGTACAGATATATCCCGCTGGCAAGTGTACCCGCCTCGAGTATCCGAGCATGGTACCCCGCCTCTTGATCCTCATCAACCAAAGTCGCTACTCGTTGACCGAGCATACTGAAAACTTCAAGCTTCACGTAGGAGGTCTGTGGCAGTCCGTACCTGATAGTCGTGGTTGGATTGAACGGGTTTGGGTAGTTCTGGCTGAGACTGAATTCACCCGGGATAGCCGGTTGATCATCTACATCGGTTATGAGTACAGAGAAATTCCAGGCTTCACTGAAGGATCCCCAGCCTGCAACGTTGTGTGCCCTGGCCCTCCACCAGTAGCTTCCTGTCTCGAGATCGAGGTTTATCGTCGTTGTGGAATCTGTTAGTGTAGAATCGACTGTGGGACTTGAAAAGAGAGAGTCCGCCGACAACTCGAACCAATAACGGTCGACAAGCGGTTCGCTTGCGTGCCACAGGAAAACGGCAGAGTTTTCTGCAATGACCTCCCCGGCAGGAGGGGAGAGAAGCTCAACCTGGGAGGGGAATGCCTTTAGCCGGGCCGAGAGTCCAATGACAGCTGCGAAACCGGTTGACCCGATCGTCGTTCCCATTCCAGTCTGCTTGTCTATCGAGATGAGATCAGATATCAAACCTGCCCCGACCTTTGTCCCAAACAGATTGCCCTGCTGATCAAAATGGATATCAGGTGTGGCTCCTCCGAGTTCTGTAAGGCCAACCAGGGTTGAAGTTCCTGTCGTTGGGTCAACCGTATAGATTTCATCAGTTCCTGATGAGCCGTACAACACTCCGTCGGTCGGATCAAACGCGATACCGCGTGCGTTGAAACCAAGAGGGCCGATCAGTACAGCCGCACCGTTTGTTTCATCAACAGTGTAGAGGTTGTCTGTTCCATCAACAATGTAAAGGTCATCGAATCGGTCGAACGCCATCGCACCCGGCAGGGAGAGGCCCGTGTTACCCACAAGTGTCCCGGCACCGGTTGAAGCATCGACCGTGTACAGACTTGAACTTGTCGAAGCGCTCACGGCATACATCTCTCCCGTTGACTTGGTGGCAAGGGCAGGGACCGATGGGCCAATATCGCCGATGATACCTGTGGTACCAACGAGTGTACCGACGCCAGTCAAAGGATCGATTGTTATCAGTGCACCGGGGTTCGTTGGCTCGGCGCTGCCGGTGGAGCCGTAGAGGACGCCGTATTGGGCGAGGGGGCCACGAGGGAGGAACCCTTCATATACGTAGGCCGAACCGGCGTCAGTCCCATTATCATCATCTCCATCCGCCCCGACAAGGGCGTAATCGCCTGATAGCGATACTGACGCGCCAAAACGATCGCGCTGAGCACCGTCACTTGCGATGAGTTTGGCTTGCTCTACCCAGTTCGACCCATCGAAGTGGAAAATGTAAGCCGAACCGGCGTCGTGTCCATTCTCATTATCTCGCTGCGCCCCCACAAGGGCGTAGTCGCCTGAGAGCGAGACTGACCGTCCAAAGTAGTCAAAGGCCGCGCCGTCGCTGGCTGTGAGCTTCGTCCGTTGTATCCAGTTCGACCCATCGAAATGGAAAATGTAAGCGGAACCGGCGTCGTGTCCATTAATATTATCATTATCCTGTAGCACTCCGACAAGAGCGTAGTCGCCTGAGAGCGAGACTGACAGTCCAAAGAAGTCATAAGGCGCGGCATCGCTGGCGATGAGTTTGGTCTGTTCTACCCAATTCGATCCATCGTAATGAAAGATGTATGCAGAACCGAGATCTGGGTCATCATCGCGATCGTCGCCACCGGCTCCGACAAGGGCATAGTCACCGGAAAACGTGACCGAGCCTCCGAAGTAATCATTAACATTACCGTCGCTGGCAATGAGTTTTGTCTGTTCTATCCAGTTCGATCCATCGAAGTGGAAGATGTAAGCAGAACCGGATTCCCATCCCCTATCCTCATCTCCAGGCGCTCCAACAAGGGCATAGTCGCCCGAGAGCGAGACTGACCACCCAAACCAGTCCCCGGCTGCAGCATCGCTGGCAATGAGTTTTGTCTGTTCTACCCAGTTCGATCCATCGAAATGGAAGATGTAAGCAGAACCGGTACCTGATCCTTTGTCATCATCTCCCCAGGCTCCAACAAGGGCATTGTCACCCGAGATCGAGACTGACGTTCCAAACAGATCTTGAATGGCACCGTCGGTCGCGACGAGCTTCGTTTCTGTGATTTGCGCGGTGGCAATGGAGAGGGAAACCAAAACCAGGAACGATACGCAGAATATTCTGAAGATCATGATGATTTCCTTAACAGCAGTTCCCGCGAAAGAGCCGATTTTCAAGGCGTCCTTCGTCACTGATCGGTCTTCGATGAAGGACGCCTTGTTCTTGAGAAGACTGGCAGCGAATGATTAATGATTATTGGTTATTCGTTAATCGGTTAACGAATAACAGGTAACCCGTTAATCATTCCCAATCCTTGTTCACTTATTTCACCAGCAGCATCCGCCTCGTTTCCACGAAGCTCGCCGCAGTCATCCTGTAAACATAGATTCCGCTCGCGACGGTCGCCCCGACCTCGTTCCTTCCATCCCAGACTGCTTCATGATAGCCACCAAGCTGGTGCTCATCGACGATGGTTCTCACCAACTGGCCGAGTATGTTGTAGACTCTGAGGCTCACAAGTCCCGGCTGACTGAGTCCATAACGGATTGTTGTTGATGGGTTGAACGGGTTTGGATAGTTACCGATCAGGACTGTGGTCTCCGGTGTCTGGGAGACGTCGTCATTGGAGATAGCAGAGACAACGCCTTCTTTCCTCGCATACAAGCAGGTACCAACGCTATCTCCGTAATCGAAATAAAACGCGATATGAGGCCGGTCATCGGAATCGAGTGCAAGGGATGTTGTCATCCCCAGGGCTCCTCCTTCACCTGGCGCAAACTCAAAGACGGTTTCCTTTGTGACCTCTGGACCATTCACCGATGCAAGTGTGACCTTGTGCGAGTCTGAGTACGCGACGTGGACCTGATCTGCCGAATCGAGCACAAGCGATATCAATCCTTCCACCCCTACGGGTGCCCGGGACCGGACTGTACTGGCCGAGTCGCTAACGAGGATTGAGTAGAGAGTATCCAGGTCCTGAAAAGTCCAGCCCAATGTTGTCATCGTTGCAAGTCGAACAATGCCGCTGGTCTTGGAAAGCAGATCCAGATATGCTATCCGGGGATATCCCTGGGAGTCAAACTGCATCGATGAAAACCGACCCGGATCTCCGACGTCATCCACCACATCGATAGACCAGCCTCCAGACTCTCTTGTGGCAAACATCAGAGCTTTGGCAACACTATCATAGTAAGCAATGCTCGGGCTTCCGTCCGTGTTGAGACCGATCGAGGTACCCGAATGGTGCGAGAGCTCGGGCTCAGTTCCGACCGTCTCTACAGTCCAGTCAGCACCGTCAAAAAAGCCATACTCGATCCCGACTCCGTCGGGATCATCAATGGAGCGCCCGTTGATAAAACTCACATGAGCATGACCGTCCGCATCAAGGATTATTGAAGGTCCGAACCCATCATGACCGTCAGAAGGAATTGGACGCTGGACCCAGTTCGTCCCATTATAAGTAGTGTATGTGGCATCGGGGGGGTTGTGCCAGTGAAAGACGAAATGTGGGCTGTCGTTCTGATCTAGTATGAAATCCGCAAAAGGGTGGACAGCTGACTGGAGGGTTGATTCAGACTCAAATGCCTCTGACTCAGGATTCCAGATCGCATACATGACATGGGTTGTATCAAATCTTGGTTCACTACCCCCAAAACCAAAATCAAAGTAGACTATATGAGGGACGCCCTGAGAGTCTACGGCAATGTTGGGCCGTATCCCCGGAGAATCAACGACAGAAACAACCCATTCCTGGGAATGCAGGCTTGCAGTGAAGAGGATGATCAGGCAAGAAAGAGACGCTATTCGTTTCATGGACGCACCATTCTGATTGTAGCTCTGTTCCTGAACCTCTTTGGGAAATCCGGATTCCACCATCGAGGTTCAGGAACAATAGCTGGTTTGATTTCAAAATTCAATAGACGACTTACTTTACCAACAACATTCTTCTGGTTTCTACAATGTTCCCCGCCGCCATCCGATAGATGTAAATCCCGGATGCAACGGTAGCCCCGATCTCATTCCTTCCATCCCAAACGGCTTCGTGGTAGCCTTCAACTTGTTGTTCATCAACAATCGTCCTCACCAACTGCCCGAGCATGTTGTAGACTTTGAGGCTCACCTGCCCCGGTTCACTGAGTCCATACCTGAGTGTGGTCGACGGATTGAAGGGGTTTGGGTAGTTGCCAAGGAGGGCTGTCTCTGTTGGTATATCCCAGCTCTCATTCCATTCATCGCCTTCCAATGCAAACCCTGCGCCACAGGTAACCTGAGTTGCCGGGAAGCATCCAGCCGGATCGGTTAGCTCGACGGTGTGAACTCCGGGATTAAAACCCGCTTGTGAGAATGTGGCCTGTCCGTTGATGCCGACTGTAACCTCGTAAGGGAACTGATCGACGCTGATCTCGACCGTCTCTCCAATGTGGGTAAAGTCAGTGAATATTGCCTTCGCCTGGATAAGTCCTCCCGGACGGCAACGTGCTTTGAACTGTGCAATATCTTCACAAGGGATGGAATCATCAAGTTTTGTAAAACCTGTGGTATCTGAGTCGATGGTATCTGACTGGTAGGTTCCTACATAACCGATCAGTGAATAGTCGCCCATGACTGCGTTCGGTGGAACTGAGATCTCGTTTGTGTCGATTGATATGGATTCAAATGGATCAAGGGTGAGACCCAAGGGTCCGTCAAACGGGTCAAAGGGGTTCCCAATCGGTCGTACGAGCTTCGTCCAGTAATCGACGGTCTGTGTCCGGGGCGTGTTGTTGGTCAAGATCATTGAGTAGGGGAACGTCGCTCCGCCTGGCGGTACTGTCTGATCCTCCGGGTCGATCCCGATTTCCATTGTCACAGGGACAACATCAGACCGTACCTGGCGTGCTGAGAGGCCGATGACGGCTGTAAAGCCCGTGGAGCCGATCAGAGTTCCCGCGCCAGTCTGCTTGTTGATGGAGACATAATTGTAAATCGTACCCGCACCGATCTTGGTCCCGAAGAGATTGCCATCCAGATCGAAGTGTATGTCCGGTGTGGAACCACCAAGGCCGGTATTGCCGATGAACGTTGCCACTGCAGTTGTGGGATCAATAGTATAGATACCATCTGTTCCTGATGAGCCATACATGGTTCCATCCGTCGGGTCAAAGGCGATACCACGGACATTGAAGCCGAGTGGTCCGATCGGAGCTACAAGACCGATTGTCTCGTCGATGGTGTAGAGCGTACTGCTTCCATCGGTAACGTAAAGCTCATCGTAACCATCAAATGCCATGGCATTGGGTAGAGAGATTCCTGTGTTTGCCAAAAGAGTCCCCGCGCCAGTTGAGGCATCGATCGTGTAGAGACCTGAATTGGTTGAAGCGCTCATTGCATAAATCTCACCCGTAGACCTGATAGCAATGCCAGGAACGGAAGGACCATTGTCGCCGACGATGCCGGTTGAACCGATGAGTGTGCCATCACCGGTCAGAGGATCGATGGTAATGAGAGCACCAGGGTTTGTGGGCTCGGCGCTGCCTGTGGAGCCGTAGGTAATGCCGTAGGGAGCGAGGGGGTCGCCCATGCCTGCGGTCTGCGATTCGCAGAGTGATGCTGTAAACATTGAGAAGAGGATGAAAGCGAAAACCGTTCGCGACTTCATGATGGTGCCCTCATTTAAATGTGGTGGTTGAAGGATACAGTTGACTGACGTTTGCCCTACAGAAACTCAGTCGATCCCGATAGCGAGAGGTTACACCAAAGCAGTCTGTCCGCTCCAAGGGAGTCCCTTTGGGAAAGGACCCCTTCGGGGAAGTCGGTAGTCGATAGTTCGTCGGATTGTCCCTGCAAACAAAATCACCCCTTGCAACACCGTTTCAAGGTAATTCTTACCCAAAAGTACCTTCCAAAGCCTCATTTCCTCTCCATTTTCGCCACTTCAGTTCTGGCGTAACCTTTGTCACATTCATGCCTGTTTTGCACTGCACTCTTACAAAGCATGGACAACCATGAAGATCCTGGTCGTTGACGACAACAAATCATTCCTGAATGTTATCGGGAATGTTCTCGAAGATCACGGTCACGAAGTCCGCCTGGCCGACGATGGGAAGCAGGCGAGGGAACTCCTTGAATCGGAGCTGGTCGACCTGATCATCTCTGATATTTTCATGCCCACGCTCGACGGAAACCGCTTTCACAGCTATGTCCGCGAGTTCACGGATGCGCGTGATGTTCCGTTCATCTTCATATCGGGCTACGATGACGAGAATACCCGAAAGCTCGTTGCTGATTCGAAGAAGGACTTCTTCTTCAGCAAGACAACGCCTTTTGAAGAGGTCATCTCCCTTATCGAAAAGATGGGTGAGAACAGACATCTCAGGTCAGCAGGGCTTTGATCGCAACCCCCAACCGTTAAGCAGGAGTCATCGTGTCAACAACCGTTGAAATACCAGAACCGCCCCGGTCACAGGTAAACGGAGGAAGACCGTTCGTCACCACGTTCCTCGACCATCTGGTTTCGAAGAAGATTGTCCCGAAGGAAATTGCTGAGCAGATTGCCCAGGACGCTCTCCTGCGCGGAAACAAGAATAAGAAGACTCTTGTGGAAATCCTCGTTGAGGATTTCAAGATCAATTCCGAGGAACTGTTCGATGAGGTGGCACACTTCTATTCATTCAAGATCCTGAAGTTGGGCGAGTCCAATTCCCGGCGTCTCACCACTCAAAAGGTTGGGAAGATTCTGGGGGAGCTGCCGAGGACCGTCGTGGACGAAATACGAAAGTACAAGGTGATCCCATTCGAACTCTCCCAGGACAACCCCGAGAAAGTCCTCATTGCAAGTCCAAACCCGTCAGACAGGGAAGTGCATAGGGTCGCGCGGGCATTCCCTTTCCAGAAGTTCGAAGTCTGCTACATGAAAGAGAGCGAATGGCAGGACTTCATGCGGCAGGTGGGTCTCGAGAAGCAGATTGCAATCTCCGGACTGGATTCACGAGAACAGGCGTTTGAGGTCGATGAGGATCTTGATGGGCTCCTCGACGTCGAGATCCATAAGGGGCAACTCGTCCAGATGCTTGACAATGTCTTTGCGGAGGGAGTGCGGGCAGGGGCGAGCGATATCCATGTCATTCCCAAAGGATACAGGAAGACATCTATTTCGTTCAGGATTGACGGTCAGCTGACCGAATGGTATTCGATTGAGGATGCCAGATCCGAAGCAGTTGTGGCAGTCGTAAAGGGAAGAGGGCTCGGCCTCGATCGGTTCGAAAGAATGGCAGCACAGGACGGTTCGGCACAAAAGCAGGTGGATGATCAGACAATCCGCTACCGGATGTCGGTCCTCCCGGTGATCTCGCGCGAAATCGGGGGAAAGCTTGAATCAGTCGTCATCAGAATTCTGAAAGACGCGGACGCATCGGTCTCCCTGGAAACAATCGGCTTCGACCAATACTCTTTGAAATGGTTCAGCGAATCCATCTCGAGGCCGCACGGAATGATCATCCTTACCGGTCCTACCGGATGCGGAAAGAGCACAACGCTGATCGCTGCACTGCGATCAGTCATGAGGCCGACTCGCAATACGATCACCGTCGAAGATCCTGTGGAATACCTCATCGATGGCGCGCGGCAGGTGAAACTGAACTCAAAGCTCAGCTTTGAAGAAGCCCTCCGTGCCATTCTCCGCCATGATCCGGACGTGGTCATGGTTGGAGAGATCCGCGACCAGATCACGGCAGACATCGGTATCAAGTTGGCCAACACGGGTCACCTCACGTTCTCGACGCTGCACACGAACGATGCTCCGAGCGCGATCTCCCGGTTGTTCAAGATCGGCGTGGAACCATTCCTCATCGCTCAGGCTCTCAATATCGTTGTCGCCCAGCGGCTGTTGCGACGGCTCTGCATGCATTGCCGGGAACCATTGGAGCACCTCGACGACAATCTGCTGGCAAGACTTGGCTTCACACAGGACGACGTGGATGAAGCGACATTTTTCCGGGCGAAAGGCTGCTCGCGATGTGTCAACGGCTTCAAGGGTCGCGTGGCAATCCACGAGTCCCTCTATATGACACCGGAAATCAGGGAACTGGTGATTGATAGTACCGACAAGGTTGATGTTGACCTGATGCGCGCCATGGCACTGGCTCATGGCATGCAAACTCTTCGCGCTTCCGGGCTTCAGTTGGTGAAAAAGGGGATTTCGACCATCGAAGAAGTCGCAAGTATGACGGTCCAGGATTGAGTCACCAGAGGAATTTTTGGGGAGGAAAAAAATACCTCCATCGTTCCATTTTTTCATGGGGTCCGAGTTACCCTCGAAAAGTCTAGCATTTTGTACGGTTTTCGTCTTGGCACGCGGATTGCGTCAAAAGGGGGCGAGTGTCAAAAATAACGAACAAACAATACTCCCTTTAATTCACATAACAAACCAATAAGAGGAGCTACAAAATGGGACAGCAGCAACTTCTCCTTATCATCCTTGGCGTCATCGTCGTCGGTATCGCCGTTGCGGTCGGTATCACGATGTTCCAGGACAACGCCATCTCGGCAAACCGTGATGCGGTGACCAATGACCTGGTCAACCTCGCGGCCCGTGCACAGCAGTACTACCGCAGACCAACCGCCCTCGGTGGTGGTCAGGGTTCATTTGCACTGTGCACACTGGTACAGCTTACATCCAAGCCGACCAATGCGAACGGTTCATATGCGCTTTCGGCTCCGTCACTAACCTCTGTCACCTTGACTGGTACAGGTGTTGAAGACGGTAATAATGGTACGGGTCCGGTCGAAGTCGTGATGGTTGTGTTTTCGGACAGTATGAGCACAACGGTCAACAACTAACAATCAATCAATTGTCGAGGCGGGCTCTTTCGCAAGGGGGAGCCCGCTCTTGATATATCA
>DAIPLH010000169.1:4561-6637 GCA_036769325.1 Bacteroidota bacterium | reverse complement strand
TCATCGCTCTTCTCTCCTTCCGTCTTCATTTGCCTTCGGAGGGCGGAATTTGCGGAGACACCACCGGCAATGGTCACCTCTGTGACACCCAAACGATCCGCCGCGGCCATTGTCTTCGCTACCAGCACATCGACCACCGCCTGCTGAAAACTGGCGGCAATGTCCGCAACGCTGTGCACATTCCCGTGACCTCCCCTTTCCGAAGGGCCAGCCAGTCCTTTGCCGCGGAGATAATAGAGGACTGAGGTCTTCAATCCACTGAAGCTGAAATCAAGAGATCCTTCCTCGAGGTGCGACCGGGGAAAAGGAATCGCTGATGGATTGCCCGTTGCGGCAAGCTGGTCAATGATTGGACCACCGGGATAACCGAGACACAGCATCTTTGCAACCTTGTCGAATGCCTCCCCGGCTGCATCATCCAGGGTCTGCCCTAGAACATCGTGGGACAACGGGCTCCTCACATGAACCAGCATCGTGTGTCCGCCTGAGACAACCAATGACAGGAAAGGGTGTTCCGGGGGAGGTCCGCCTAAGTAGTTGGAGTAGAGATGTCCTTCCAGGTGGTTCACGCCAATAAACGGGACTCCGAGCCCGTGGGCAACTGATTTTGCAAAACTCAATCCGACCAGCAGCGACCCTGCAAGGCCGGGACCATATGTGGCTGCCACCGCAGAAAGCTCAGTTTTGGCCACACCGGCCCTCGAGAGCGCTTCCTGGACGACCGGGACGATAAAGCGCATGTGGGCCCGGGAAGCAAGCTCCGGTACGACGCCGCCATAGATCGCATGGACATCCTGTGACGAAATGACATTGGACAATACAGAACCGTGCTTCAGGATTGCGGCAGAGGTCTCATCACAGGAGGTTTCAATGGCGAGAAGGGTGTGGGGAGATCGGGTGTCAATCATTTCACGATTGTAACGAAATAGGCGTAGATATTCAATCCGTTCAGACTCTTCTTGGTATCATGAGAAGACGTGTGCTGAACACAGATAATACAGATTGAAACTGATGGCCACAGAGATCTTGATCTGTGGAAATCCTACCCATCTGTGGGAATCTGTGTTCAAAAAAATGACAGGAAAAAATGTTGATACTCCGGAAGGTAGGTACTGTCCTACTTCGGAAGGATTTGTCCTAATTTGAGGGAATCACAGACCTTAAGAGAACCTCAAGTGACCGTTGATACTTCACTGGATGTCCGTCGAGAGTCATAGTCTCCTCGATTCCCACACAAACAACGCGCGTGGGTTTGTTTTCATAAGAGATTACGGCTCGGATACGGACGTCTGGTCTCCCCGGACTATCAATTTGTGTTAGAGTTTTCATTTCCAGTGCAATCTGAGAAAAGAAAACCTCACCCTCAAGGATCAGGATTCTTCCATCAAGGCCAAGGTTTGCTTCAGGGCGCAAGGCGTCACACGGAATTGGCACCATGCTGACCATTGACCAATCCAAGAAGGTTATCTCAACCAACCTGGGTCGTGCGGTTTCTTGTGATCTTACGTTTTGATGAAGTATCACCAGAAATGCAATGGACAAGAATTGGTATCGTTTCATGCCGCTATCCTTCTTTCCTGCCAGTTGAACAGATCGCTCCAAATCAGTATCCTCTTTACCAATCCATGCTCCATTGCTGGGGTCACGCGCAATGACTCATGGACGCGTGCAAAGTTATAGTGCCAGAAGTACAAACACAAGGCCGCGTCTAAATATCCGGGCCGCTTTGCAGGCTCCCATCTTAAACTCCAATGAACTCACCCCCTATCGAGGGTTAAACCCGTCTCGAGACGAGGTCTCGGCGAAGGCCGGACAATTTCCCCCCGCCTGACCTCATTGAACAGTGAAGGCGGGCAGGCCTCCCTTACAAAGGGAGGGGGAACCTGAGTTTCGATAGCCGGGGGAGAGTTTTATGATCGAAACAACTAGAGCCAACGCGCCCGCCTTGCAAGCATCCTTTTTTTTTGCTATATTTTGCATCCCAAAAACTCAGGACTTCAGCAATGGCAAAAATGTGCGATGTGTGCGGCAAAAAGCCGATTAGCGGTAACAATATCAGTCATGCCCACAACAAGA
>DAIPLH010000169.1:1283-4551 GCA_036769325.1 Bacteroidota bacterium | reverse complement strand
CCGGCGACGGTGGCTCCCGAATATCCAGAACGCCCGCGCCATAGTGGACGGAAAAGTGAAGAGAATCAAGGTCTGCGCTGCCTGTCTGAAATCCAACCGCGTACTCAAGGCGGCCTGAGGCAATTCATTTAGGTGTACCCAAAGAGCCATCACTTCGATGGCTTTTTTGTTCCATCCATTTCACAAAATTCCACTGATTGTTCAGACTGTGCCTCGTCTCAGCTTACAACTGACCCTTCCCAATTCCCTCACACTGCTGAGGATTCTGCTGACTCCAGCGTTCGTTTTCCTCTTACTTTCCGGGGAGGCTACGGCGTTGCAGCTCTCTCTCGCTGTATTTGTTATTGCGGCGCTCACGGACTGGTACGACGGATGGGCAGCCCGCAGATGGGGTTCGATCACACGCTGGGGAAAATTCCTGGACCCGCTGGCAGACAAGATTCTCTCTTCAGCGGCCCTCCTTGCTTATGTTTCCCTCGGGCTTGTTGACGCCTGGATGGTCTGGATTGTCATCGCCAGAGACTTCCTCATTACCGGTCTGCGAAGCTATGCGGAGTATCTCGACAGGCCCATCGTCACATCAAAGAGCGCACAGGCAAAAACCTTCGGACAGTTTATCGTCATTTACTACATTTTGATTCTGTATGTTGCCCGGACAATTCCCCCGGTGTACAATGAGTTTGGTTCGACCATCGACACGCTGATGAACCCGGATGTGCTGTTCGGCATGATGCTCGTCGTAACTTTGTCGACGGTCGGTACCGGTATTCTGTACCTCATCGACAACAGAACGTTTATCCGCGAGATTTCTGAAGGAAAGGCAATTGGAGGATCGTAAGATTCCTTCGGGAGGGTTCTTATCCCTTGCGTTTGTGACCGGGCTCTTCTCCGGATATGCACCAATAGCGCCCGGAACAGCCGGATCGCTCGTAGGGCTTGTTATCGCCTTGATTCCGGGCATCCTTGAGCCGGAGATTATCATCCCGCTTACCCTGGTCACTTTCGCGCTCGGCGTCTACTTCTCGAACAGATTCTCAACCGCGACAGATCCCGACCCATCATTTGTCGTCATCGACGAAGTTGTCGGGATGTGGATAGCACTCTTTCTTCTTCCATTTACACCACTGGCTCTTTTTCTGTCTTTCATCGTTTTCCGTCTCCTCGATATTGTGAAGCCATTTCCGGCGCGCCGGCTCGAGCATCTTCCCGGCGGCTGGGGAATCATGACAGTCGATGTTGTCGCAGCGATCTATGCGAACGTTATCGTCAGAATCATTCTAAAATTCATATGAAAGCCGAAATCATCACGATCGGAGATGAGCTGCTGATCGGTCAGGTCGTCAACACAAACCAGGCCTACATCGCCGAGAAGTTCACGGAGATTGGGATCAGTGTGGAACGAATGGTTACCGTCAGCGATGACCTCGACCCGATCCTTGATGCATTCCGGGAGGCCTGGAACCGGGTGGATGTTGTCGCGGTTACGGGAGGTCTTGGCCCAACGCACGACGACATCACCAAGAAGGCTGTGTGCCAGTTCTTCGGGACGTCACTTGTGAGCAGGCAGGAAGTACGGGAAAACATCGAACGGCTCCTGCAAGCGCGCAACCTTCCATGGAGTCCTGCTTCAGAAGAACAAACGATGTTCCCCGCGAGCGCTACAGTCATGCTGAACCGCCTCGGCTCTGCCGCAGGGATTCTGTTTGAGAAGGAAGGGAAATACCTCATCGCGCTTCCTGGCGTGCCTTATGAGATGACGGCCATCGTCAGCGAGGAGTTCATTCCATGGCTCACAAAGAGGCTTCACGGCCCTGTCCTCCGGCAGGTCACATTGCGAACGACAGGGATCTCTGAGAGCAAGCTGTCGGGCTTGCTTGGTGACCTCGATGCGCTCCTGCAGGGGGCCCGACTGGCCTTCCTTCCATCTCCTGCAGGTGTTCGACTGCGCGCCACCGTTCTGGACACTGACGCGATCGTTGCAGAAGAGCGGCTGAAGGCAGTCGAATCCAGAATCCGGGAGAAAGCTGCGCGCTATATCTTCGGGAGCAGTACAAACCAGCTTGAAGAAATTGTTGGAAACCTTCTGACGGAAAAGGGACTTACGATTTCAGTTGCTGAATCGTGTACGGGTGGGCTCATCGCTGATTATCTGACTGATGTGAGCGGTAGTTCAGGCTACTTTGACCGGAGTGTCGTCGCGTACAGCAACAAATCGAAGGCTGAACTCCTTGGGGTTCCGGCAGAATTGATCGCAGCATATGGTGCGGTGAGCCGGGAGGTTGCAGAAGCGATGGCGCGCGGAATCCGGGCAGCCTCCGGAACGTCGATCGGGCTCTCAACAACAGGCATCGCAGGCCCGACCGGCGCCGCAGCGGAAAAACCGGTAGGACTTGTCTGGATCGGTTACGCTGATGAACACCTGTCGTTGGCGGTAAAGCTCAACCTTGGAAACGACCGACGCCGTGTTAAGGAGCGGGCCGCCACCGCTGCCCTCGATCTCGTCCGAAGGAAACTGATGAAGATTGAGTAAGCTTTTCCTCCCCCAATCTTCGCTCTCTCCTCTCTGCTCTTGGCTCCCCGTCTTGCTTCCTCCTTCTTGCTTCTTGCCTCCTGCCCTCCTCTCTCTCTTGCTTCTCCAAAGGCGATTCTGTTCCTTTGGTATAGCCCCCTCGTTCCTTCGCACCTCGAAGTCACAAATTATGAAAGGAATCTGCGATGAACGAACTCATCACGAACCTCGCACGAAAAGCCGGAATTGACGGTATTACGGCCCGGAAAGGACTCGGGGCCCTTCTGTCGACAATCCAGAAAAGTGTTCCGCCCGATGTCTTTTCAAGGCTCTGCAAGGAAATCCCGGATGCAGGAGGAACTCTTTCTTCATTTCAGAATGCCGTAAAGCCATCCTCGGACGGTGGGGGTCTTCTTGATCTTGCCGGAGGTTTGCTCGGCAAAGACGCCGGAGCTCTTGGCACTTTGATCTCCAAATTCTCCCAGGCAGGGTTTTCTGTGGAGGGTGCAAAATCCTTCATTCCGATTGCACTTAGTGTTTTGAAGGATGAGGTTTCGCCAGACCTGGTCCAGCATATAGATGCCGCACTCCCGGGTGTCTCAACGCTCCTGAGCGGCGAGCAGACTGGTCAGACAAACCCTATAAGAAAATTGCTCTAGGAACTGACTTCCAAATTCTATAAAGGCACGTCAATGAATCCGATCAGATGCTCAATCATTCTCCTTCTCTGCTCCCTCATCGCCGGGGTGGCAAACGGAC
>DAIPLH010000169.1:0-1273 GCA_036769325.1 Bacteroidota bacterium | reverse complement strand
AGCCGCAGGCGGGTGACAAGGTCAGGTTCACCTACACCCCGGGTCCTGAACTCGCAAAAGCGGACATGGTTACGCTTGAGGTCCTGCTCCTTCGGGAAGTCGGGCGCCCGGAGGTCATAGAGCAGCCAATGGAGCGGTCTGGCTCATTGTGGGAGGGAGAGATTTCATTGGATGACGAAAAGGCCGTTTCGCTGTTGTATCATTTTGTTTCGGGGGAAAAAACGGACAACAATGCGGGCAGTTCATGGGACCTGCTTGTCTATGGCGACAATGGCAATCCGGTGAAGTCAGCCCATGTGATGAATGCTTACACGCTGAGCAGCGCCGCCTTCTACGGCTTCAGCCGCCCTGCAGATCTTCAGCTCGCAAGGGCCGATGTCGAGAAGGAACTCGTCCTCTATCCCGACAACATACCCGGGCACACGACCCTGTGGCAAATAATCATGAAGGGGGAAGACCAGGAAGGCGCGATGGCAGAGGTCAAGTCGAGGCTTGAAGTCGTGTATGAAAAAACGAAAGAGAACGAAAGCGACCTCGCTCTGGTCATCCCCTGGTTTGAGCAAACAAATCAACAGGAACGTGGCGATACCATCAGGGCAGACGTCATCAAAGCAAGCCCCGGAGGACCTGTTGCCGACTACACACGCCGTCGTTCGGTGTTTGATGAGCGGGACAAGCAAAAGCGGGTTGAGCTCTATGATGCATACAGGAAGGATTTTCCGAAGGAAGGGGATGAGAAGCGTGAATCAGATCTTCAGCTTCTCAGACTCCTGATTGCAGCGCTGCAGTATGATCGTGCGATAGCCATGCTGGAAACAACAGAGGGAGTGACCGGCGATCACTACAATTCCATTGCATGGGGAATGATCGAAAAGGGAGAGAATCTTGAGAAAGGCGTTACCCTTGCGAAAACCGGTGTGGATCTTTATGCACAGAGCACCGTGGCCGATAAGCCGGGGTATATGACCACCAGAACCTGGGAAGAAAACACGCGGTTCGGGTTGGGGCAGGTGGCTGACACGTACGCGTACGGGCTCGAGCAGTTGGGAAGAATGGACGAAGCGGAGAAGGCCTATGAAATGGCCTTCACAAACCTCGACGGGGAAGCTCCCGATATCAACGAACGCCTGGTTGGCTGCTATGTCAAGAACCTCCATTACCAGAAGGCCGTCGAAGTAAGCAAAACAAGTGTTGAGAAAGGGCATTCAACTGACGGTCTGATTGAACATTATCGCACGGCGTATCTCGCCAATGGCGGAAATGCAGAAGGGTT
>DAIPLH010000168.1:0-6637 GCA_036769325.1 Bacteroidota bacterium | reverse complement strand
GCGCGGCATGGCGCACTCGAATCAGATTCGCGAATTCAGGTTGACGAACCGGGGGATAGACCTGCTTGATGTGTATGTTGGACCCCACGGGGTCTTGACAGGCTCAGCGCGGTTATCACAAGAGGCAAAAGACAACGCGGAGCAACTATTGCTCGAGCAGGAAATCGGGCGCAAGCAAATTGGCCTGGACCGCGGGCGAAGAGCGTTGGAAAGCCGGATTGCCGAGCTGCGATCTGAATTTGAGGCTGAAGAATCAGAGGCACTCAGCGTTATTGGTATTGAAAAGGCAAGGAATGTACGCGTCACCCAGGACAAGATCAAAATGGCTAACATTCGAAAGAGTGATGCTTCCATGAAAGCAACCGGGCAAGGAAGAAAGAAAAAGAATAAGTAGCTAAGGAGCCTACTGTGAACACGAGACGCAAAACATCAGAAACCGGCCGGGGAAGAGAAACCAGAAAAAAAAGCGATAAATGGGTCTTACGATTGTATGTAGCCGGAGAGACTTCCAGATCGATCACCGCCTTCAACAATCTCAAATTACTTTGTGACAATCAGTTGAAGGGGAGATACCGCATAGAAGTGATTGACCTCTTGAAGAATCCACAACTTGCTCGTGATAACCAGATCCTTGCCGTCCCGACATTGGTACGTAAATTACCCCTGCCGGTGAGGAGCATCATTGGCGATCTTTCGAATACAGAACGTGTGTTGGTTGGGTTAGACCTCATAGACTACGCAGAAGACGGCAGCAGGCGCGAACTGAGCACTGCGCTTTCACGAAAAAAAAGCAAAGCCTGACAATATGATGTTGCGGTTAATTCCATCAAAACTTGAATTCCGGCGTGAAGATACCGCCCTGGCATCCGTGCGGACCGCAGAGGTGATGATATTGTTGTCCCCGGCATGAAATGGTGAGGCCGTCTATGCCACAAAAGGTGAACCATTCCTGCCTGGTGGCGACCCCTTCTCTTACACTGTTTGTCCATCATAAGCTGGAGTTTTGATGGCAAAGATCCGAATCCTCCTGATTGAAGATAACCGCCTGTTGCGCGAGGGTATTGCAGCGATGATCAATGGGCAGGCGGACATGAAGGTTGTGGCAGCATCGGCAGGGAATGAAAACACTCTACTAAAGACACGAACAGTGAGGGCTCAGGTGATTCTCGTCGACCTGGGCCTGCGAAACCACAACGGTTTACGATTGGTGGCCTCACTCGTGAAGGAGGCCCCCGAGCTCAAGGTGATTGGAATGGGTCTGATCCCTACTCAGTTGGATATAGCCGAGTTCGTGGAAGCAGGTGCTTCCGGCTTCATTCTGAAGGATGCGACTATCGCAGACTTTCTCCGGACGATACGGTCAGTGGCCATCGGAGAGAAAGTTCTTCCACCCCCACTGACCGGTTCGCTGTTTTCCCATGTTATCGAACATGCACTCAAGAGGGGAAAAGGCTCACTGAACAGTGCGGTACTGATGACAAAACGCGAACGTGAAATCATTGCCCTGATTGCCGACAGTCTCACCAACAAGGAAATCGCTCAGCGGCTCAACGTTGCGACATATACGGTCAAGAGTCATGTGCATAACATCATGGAAAAACTCGCACTGCATACCCGCTTGCAAATAGCAAGGCATAGCGCGCAGAACGTTGAAGCTGATTGATACCCTCACCAGAGACCGGCATTGTTCTTCTTCCAATCACCCTCCGGCAGTGTTCTATCCGTTCCAGCATTTCATGAAAGAGCCGCTTCGCCTCCCCCAAAACGATTAGTTCCCTAATCATCCCTTGGATCGATTTTTTTCAGTGGTTTCCGTTAGTATCCTCTATTGAGTGAAAAGGGCATCCCCCGGGCGGCAAGTCCTGGGTGGTAATTCCCCACTATGACGGGAAAACCTCAACAAGCCAATGTAATCTGTCAATTAAGGAGGCCACATGCTCTGGAAAATTTGCACAGGCGAAGGAGGAGATCAAGGCCACATTCGATCCCAGCATGCTTTTTGGCTCTGACTCAGCCAGGCTCACGGAAGTCTCCGTTTTAGGGGTGTACTTTCCTTCAACCAAAAGAACTAGCTCCATTTTCAACCTTTCGGTCGATGTATTCCACGTGCGCCATTTGGTATCCTATTGGAGCAACGCCCTGCGGGGCAAGGATTGAATTGTTCTCTAAGGATGCCAACATGTCCAGGCACAAGAAGCCGCCAGGCGAAACATTGACACATGCACAGTCTGTTCCCACGGACAAGGTCCGGACACCCGGCATTCAGGATGCCAAGTTCCTTGGGTGGCAGCAAACAAAGGCGGATATCTTTCCTCTCTACAATATCCTAAAGACAAACCACCCATCGTATTTGTCTACTGTCACGGAAAAGACCCTCCAGGCAATGCACCTGCAAATTCCACGGACCCCCTCCCCTTATCCGGATGTGGGACCATCCCCCTGGCACAACCTTGGTACAGAATTGGACAATCCGGCCAGCGCAAGAGAAGCGATTGAAGCCGCTGGATTGGACTACACTGTCGTCAAGAAGCCACTGATCGAAGTTATGGAATTGAACAACCCCCTGGACATATCAGAGCGCTGGGTAACTGTGCGAACAGATACCGGAGATGTCCTGGGGGTTGTCGGAGACACCTACGAACCAATTCAGAACAGAGATGCGTTCACATTCTTCGACCACCTGGTCCGTGCCGGTGAGGCGACATACGAAACTGCCGGCTTGATCGGTCGTGGTGAACGTGTTTGGGTTCTGGCAAGACTCCCTGGGTACATCAAGGTTCATGGAAAAGATCTGGTGGCGAAATATTTCTTGCTCACAAACAGTCACGACGGTAGCTCGCTTGTTCGGGCAAAGCTCACACCTGTCCGCGTTGTGTGTAATAATACGCTGACTGCGGCACTGCAGGGTGCGGGGGAAGTCCATATCCAATTTACATTGAAGCCAGCCGAGGGTAAAAAACAAGCCCTTTCATTGCTCGGATTGTCAAATTCCCTCTATGATCAGCTTGATACTACCTTAAACCAGATGTCGCTTACGAAAATCAGCGACGAACAACTGCTGAACTATGTAAAGGCCCTTGTCCCGGACAATGAGGCGGACGAGGAAAATGCGAAGAACCAGGGAATCCGTGGGGCCGTTCTCGAGTTGTATGAGTCCGGACAAGGTGCCAACCTCTCACGGGGGACCTTATGGGGGGCTTTCAATTGCGTCACTGAATACACAGACCACGAGATGGAGGGTAATCCAGCCACGCGGTTGGAATCAATCTGGTTTGGCAGGGGAGAGCAATTGAAAATTAAGGCGTTTCGGCTCGCCGAGAGCATGATGTAAGTAAACGCGCATAAATAATCGTGGGTAGCCTGGTTCATGAAGTGCTAACCATCCGACCCCAGAGCAAGCCGCAAGATCAGAATCGTAACAGGGCTATGGCGGAAACTGCACAAGTAAGCAGGAAGAGTAGCCCCTTTGTCGACGAGCCCAAATGGAAACGGGGAGGTTAGCAAAGCCTCCATTACTGGTTCGAATCCAGTCGTCGACTCCATCCCCCCCCAATCACGTGATTGTCAGTTCACTGAAGCCTCCTAACACACGAGGAGTAAAGCATATGAAAACCTCCCGCAATATTTTGTTGCTTCACGTTCTGTCGTGCGGCACACTGATGGGCCAGAGCTGGGTTCACCTGAGTATCACGGACAGTATCGGCGTCCGTCCGAGCCTCCGTCTTGACGCACAGGATCTTCCGATGGTTGCTTTTGCCAATCCCTCTCTCTCACGGCCCTACGTGTACCTGGCCACATGGAATTCTGGTCTTGGGAACTTTGATATCGAGACAGCCTTTGTGGGCGGAGACCCATATGTTTCTCTTGTCCTGGACCAGGCGCAAGGCCCTCACATCACTCAGCATGTTCACACCTTCGGCGGAGAATTGGTTCATCATTACAAGGACGCGGGTGACTGGAAAACCGAAGTCATTGCCCATGTTGGACATGATGGGTGGTCAAATTCTCCGCAATTTGATTCTCAGGATCGCCTTCATGTCAGCACGATTGATCCGGCGTGCTGCTCCGGACAGGGACTTGGTGTTGAGTATCAATGGTACGACGGGACTGTCTGGCAACACGAGATTATCGGATCAGAGTCCGACCTTGGACCGTGGACAGGGACCTCTCTCGTTCTCGATACGGATGACAATCCAAAAATCGCGTATTACGATAAGGTGAGAAAAGATCTGATGCTTGCCCAGACTGTCGGTGGTGAATGGGTATTTGACACAGTGGATTCACAGGGAGATGTCGGTTGGTATCCTTCACTCCAGCTCGATGCCTCCGGGGAACCGGTCATCGCCTACTATGAAGCCCTTTCCGATACAACCGGTTCAATCAAACTTGCCCGTCATTCGATTTCGGGATGGACGCTCGCAACCATCGATACTCTGAATAATATGGCGATTGTCCCCTCTCCCGGACGGATCTCTCTTGTCCTTGATTCGGACGATGAATGTCATATTTCCTATTGCGATGAGAAGGTTCTGAGGTATGCCATTGTGAGCGAGACCGCCACTGAGATTGAGACCATCATCGATTTCACTCAGCAGGCCTCTCTTGTGGGGTGGACAACGTCGCTGTGCCTGGATTCGTTGGATCAGCCCCATGTTGCATATTGGACGGAGATTGGAGGAGAGGAGCGGTGCATGTACTCATATAAACCACCCCCACCGCCTCCTCGCACAAACATCCGCATTAACACGGGTGGAGCAGCCTACACAACCCGCATTGGCGAGACCTTCATTGCGGATCAGAAGTACGCGGTGGGCAGTTTTGGATATGTGGGAGGAATCGCTCGTCCGCTGCGTAAGCCAATTGAGGGGACCGAGGACGATCGATTGTACCAGGCCTATCGTGACGGAGAATTCAGTTACCTCTTCGATGTCCCAAACGGTTCGTATGATATTACTTGCCACTTTGCCGAACCGAGTGCCAGAGCTGTCGGGCATCGGGTGTTTGACATTCTGGTTGAGAATACTCTCGCTGTCGATAACCATGATATCTTTGGGATGGCGGGGGATCGATGGGTCGCAAACACCATTTCATTTTCCGTCGATGTGAATGATTCGCAGCTTCAACTCGTTTTCGTCAAGGTCTCAGTCAAGGGAACGCCAATTCTTTCAGCAATAGAGGTTGTTTCATCTGTGTTGGAGCCCCCTGGGGCAAGGGGAGATGATGGGCGGCGGGAGGAGAACAAAGCTTTGGAGACACCACCACAAATGGCACTGTTTGGCAACTATCCGAATCCATTCAATCCTTCAACAACGTTCCGGTATGGACTCAGCGAACCGGGGCAGATCAGCTTGAATATCTACAACATGCTTGGTCAATTGGTCAGAACCGTGGTTAAGGACTACCAGGTCGCCGGCTTCTACGAGGTAGCCTGGGATGGGAGGAACGAGACAGGAGCCACTGTTTCAAGCGGAATCTATGTGTATCGAATGGTGGCCGGAACGAATGTCGAAACAAGGAAAATGTTGCTGATGAAATAAGAACATGACCGGACAGACATCCTGGTCGTGACAATACCTCATCGTCCTGATAACAGTGAGTTGCGCGGTTCATGAGGCGGAGGGATTCAGAACTTGTCGAGTTCCACCGGCTCATGGACACTGACCGGCCCCCCGTAAAGTTGTCATAGCCCGCAACGAGTTCAGCCTTCCGCTCTCTCTTCCTCGAATGACACCGCCACCGCAACTCTAGTCCAAACGCACTCACAAAGTAGTTAGCTATTCTTTCATCCTTTCGGCCGATTGAATCAACGGGCCACCCTCTGTACCATAAGTACATTCACAAAGAGATTGTGGGTTCTTGAATAGCAGGAATTGGGAATCACATAAGCAACAATACAAGAGGGAGGATTCAATGAGACACGTGAACATGTTAGCGGGAAGCGTTCTGTTCATCGCTTTGATTGCAGGATGTGGAAGTAACGAAGCAGTCAATAATGAGGCGTCGACATCGGCGATCCGTGCTGCTGAAGAAGTCGGTGCGGCAGACGTTGCCAGCGCATCGCTCTATTTGCAGCTCGCGAAAGAGGAGTTGGAACATGCGAAGGTCCTTGCGGCGGAGGGCGAAACTGAAGAATCTGAGTCTATGCTGTCACGTTCTGAAGCGGATGGAGAACTGGCAGTGGCGCTCTCACGTAGCGATGCCGACAAGACAGAAGCCACGAAGGCGATAGAACGGGTACGCCAGCTCCGGGAAGAGAACCAACTACCTAAGGAAAGGAAGTAAATCCATGAAACCCATTACATATCTCACCGCCATCACATTCGCCGGACTCATCGCTGGCTGCGCTGCAAGCGTACCGCCACAAGAGCTTGTCGATGCGCGTCAGGCTTACCAGCGCGCGAGCGCAGGCCAGGCAGCACAGCTAGTACCAGCCGAGTTGCACAAGGCACAGACGGCACTTGCTGCCGCGGAGGAGTCCTTTAAGGACGATCCTTCGTCGTTTCAAACCCGTGATCTCTCCTATATCGCGGATCGCAAGTCCAAAACGGCCGAAGCGCTTGCAGTCACCGCAGTTGAAAATGCGGCAACTGCCAAAGCAAACAAGGAGTACCAGATAACCCAGGCGGAAATCATGAAG
>DAIPLH010000167.1:0-6678 GCA_036769325.1 Bacteroidota bacterium | reverse complement strand
GCCCATGGTGTAGGAGGTAACCATCCCTAAGAGCCAAAGGACGACGAGAACAACAGCGACAGTATACAACATGAAAGTATCCTTTCTTCGTTGGTTTACTTTTCAACGCAGGGGCGAACCATGACGCAACCCTGCTGTTGTGGAGGTTGACGGAATCTTCGCTTGCCGCACCTCCAGAACGAACATCACGGCAAAACGAGAACAAACAACAGTATGGCCCTTATGTTTCTCCTGGTCGATTGCATTTCTCAGGCGATCAGTAGTTTCTTCCTGCCAAGGAGGAGAACAGCACCCCCGATCACCATTGCTCCGACTCCGACGTAGGGCTGCCAGTTTACCGTGTGTTCGTCATCGTTCGTTATTTCGATTCCACCCAGGTCCACGACCTTCTCCTTGGTGACGAAGGTGAAGCCCGTATAGAGGGTCATGAGCAAACCTACCAGGAGGAGGAGAATACCAACTGCTTTCATTGTTGTGATTCTTTCTTTGAATGATTCAATGTCAAGATGGACTATTTCATGAGAATTAACTTCTTCATTGAGACGAAAGACCCGGCTTCCAAACGGTAAAAGTATACACCGCTGGAGAGATTGAGTTTTCCCTTGTTGGTATTGAACGGCACGGTGTAGCTGCCGGCTTCCTGACGGCCGTTGACGAGTGTGGCAACCTCGTGACCCAGCACACTGTAAACTTTGAGGGAGACCTGAGCAGCCTTCTCGAGACTATACTGAATCCTCGTGGATGGATTGAAAGGATTCGGATAGTTTTGGAAGAGCGCAAATTCTTCAGGCGCCAGGCCATTTTCAACACCGGTCACCCCTGACGGCCTGGTGACGGTATTGGAGGCTAATGTAACCGCCGCAATACTTGCCAACGCCCTGCCATCCATCGTTGCCCCGGTATTGAGGGAGATTGATTGATCCGCCATGATGGTTCCCTTGAAGACCGAGGTCGTTCCAAGAGTTGCTGACGTGCCGACTTGCCAAAAGATGTTTGCTGCCTGGGCACCGCCGGCGAGAATGACCTGGATGCCGTCGCCTACGATGAGCTCGGACGCTATTTGAAAAATCCAGACATCAGTTGCGCCGCCCGTGAGAGTGACGTCCGACCCCGTTATTGAAGCCGAACTGGTGAACTTATAGAGACCAGAGACGAGGCTCAACCCTCCGATATTTCCCCCTCCTGGATTCAAAAAATCACCAGTCGGTACCGGTGTTCGTCCTGCGGCGTCGTTGTACGCTATGGTTAAATCGCCCTGTGCCGCAGTGAGCAGAGTCGCATCAGGAACCGAACCTGGAGGACCGGAAGCATCGACCGTGTAGATTGTCCCGGTTACTTCCTGTGACGTTAATCCGGTAATATTACTGCCAGAGGCCGGACTCAATCCGACATCTCCGGTAATGGCGGATGTTGGAATGTTGGAAATTAACGAAGCGGCAAGAATCGCAAAGCCGTCGGCCGTTCCAAGGGGTACTGGTGGTTGCGGTTGAGAGACAGCAGCGGCTGGCACCACCAAAGCAACCGTCAGCATCGCTCCGAGGAAGCGCGTCCATCGGCCCGACAAATCTTTTGTGTGTGATGTGTAAGTCTTCATAAACCCTCCATATGATCATATCATCCCGAACTCAACGTTCAGATGAATAACTCCCTTGTGAACCAAGAGGTTCACAAGGGAGTGCGCCTCACTTTACAAGCATTAATCGCTTCACATCTGAGAATGATCCCGCAATCAATCGGTAGTAATACAGGCCGCTTGCCATGTTGCTTCCATTGAAATTCACCTGATGGTAGCCTGACTGCTGAATACCATCAACCAGTGTGGCAACATTACGACCAAGCACATCATAAACAATGAGTGACACATTGCTGACAGTCGACAGCTCATAGCTGATAGTGGTCGATGGATTGAATGGATTCGGATAGTTACCCAGGAGTGCCGTTACGGATGATGTCTCCGTTCCGTCATCATCCCACGAATCGTCCACGTCCGTTGCAAGGGCTGCCGAACACGTGACATCCACAGGTGGAAAGCAAGTTGCCGGGTCCGTAAGCTCAACGGTGTGAATGCCTGGACTGAATCCACCGATCGACAGAATTCCGGTCCCGTCTGACACTGTCACTTCGTATGGAACCTGGTCGATGCTGATCTCAACAATATCACCGCCAGGACAAATCCTGGTCAGGCACACAATCGCCTGAATCAGGCCACCCGGCCGGCATCTGGCCCTGAATCCCTTAACGTCGGAACAGGTAAGCGTGGGACAGGTAACACCGCAAGCACCACTGGTAACGGTATTGGCATCTAATGTGACGGCGCCCGTCCGTGCCAACGCTCTGCCATCCAGTGTTGCGCTTGTCGTCATTGTGATGGAGGCCAAAGCCATTATGTTTCCTATGAAGCCAGTCGTCGTTCCAAGAGTCGCTGAACTGCCGATCTGCCAGAACACGTTGCAGGGCAGGGCGCTGTTGATGAGGCTGACGGAGCTGCTCGAGGCCGTTGTCAGTGTGGACCCGATCTGAAAGATGAACACGGCGTTGGAATCTCCCTGAGCATCGAGGGTCACCGTACCGGTCAGTTGAGCTGACGAGGAAAAGCAGTAGACTCCTGAGGTGAGGGTCAGCCCGCCCAGGTCTTGACTAGTGAGATCCACGTCGCAGGCACGGCCAGCGGCGTCGTTGTAGGCAGTGGTCAAGTCGGTCTGGGCCTGGAGTGCGACAGCGTCGGCTACGTGCATCGTCCCGTTAACGATTCCCGGCGGAAATCCCGTCACGGCAGTCCCCGGGCTCACGCCGAGGTCTCCATTGATCACCGAAGGACCGGTGTTGGTCACGGTGCTCGCGCCCAGAACCGCAAAAGCCTCCGCCGTTCCAAGGGGCACTGTTTGCGCCTGAGAAACAACGATGGAAGACAGCATCAAAGCAGCCATCAGTCCTGCTGTTAGCAAAACATTCAGGAAGCCCATCGATCGGTCTAAGATACCTGTTGTACGTGGTGTATAAGTCTTCATATACCCTCCATGTTTTTTAGTGCAAATGATGTACGATCTGTTTGGTTGCATAAAAGAATTCCACTCATCTACGGGGTAGGGATCACAATAGCATTGCCGTCCAATGTAACCGCCCCTATGCGTGCCAACGCTCTGCCATCCAGCGATGCGCTGGTATTCAGAGTGATGGACTGATCAGCGAGTATGGTTCCCTTGAAGACAGAGGTCGTTCCAAGAGTCGCTGAACTGCCGACCTGCCAAAAAATGTTGGAAGCGTTGGCGCCACCGCTCAGAATAACCTTGCGACCGGACGTCGTGGTAAGCGTCGACACTATCTGAAAGATGAAAACCGCATTCACATCCCCTTGGGCATCAAGTGTCAGATCCCCTGAGGTTATCTCCAGCGAGGAGGTTGACTTATAGAGACCGGGAGGAAGAGTTAGGCCACCGAGATTTCCCGCGATCGTGACAGGGCCCACTGTTCGGCCTGCCGCGTCGTTATATGCGGTGGTCAAGTCGAGTTGGGCCTGGATTGCTGTAGGATCGCCGATGTGGACCGACCCGGTCATTATTCCGGGGGGAAAACCAGTTACCGCAGTACCCGGGCTCAAGCCGAGATCTCCAGTGAGCGAGGTAGTGCCAATGCTTGTGACCGTTGAGCCTGACAGTACCGCAAATTCCCCGGCCCCGTCGAGGACGACTGATGCCTGACCTGCCGTTGCAGTCGCGGTCGAGAAGTTCCACGTATAGTCACTCGCCAGTGCATTGCCGGAAGCGTCTTTGGCTCCGGTCGTAATCGTGCCAACGAATGCTGTGCTCAGTGCGAGGCTGCTTGATGGCGTGAACGTGGCAACGTAGCTCGTTCCGTCATAGGTAACTGATCCTGCCAAAGGAGTTACGCCAGGCCCGGTCACGATAAACGTGGTTGTGTTGATTGTTGTAACGTCCATCGCCTCACTGAACGCAGAAGTTATGACGGCCACACCTATGGTACCATTCGCAGGGTTTGTTGAACTCACTGTAGGTGGAGTGGCATCTGGTGGCGGGCCTGCCGGACCATTATCATCTTTCTTGCATCCACCGACAATGGCGACCGATACCAATACCATCATCCACATAGAATTGAGTATTCTGGAATAGCTGTTGAGTTTTCGCATTTGCGTACCTTTCAATTGTAGTTAGTGTTGTCTCAAAGCAGTCGTTGGTATCGCACCCCCAGCCATGATATTCTCCGGAACTTATTCTTGAGCTGATCGAGGCTTATTCATGTCATCTCTTTTCTTTCCCTGACGATCAAAGCTCCTTCACAGATCCTTGAGGAAGCGGAGCATCTGGAACTTGCAGGTTCAGCTTCCGCAAGCCTTTGTCGGTAACAGTTGACCCAAAGGAAGGATGCCCTCTTGCGATGACATTGTAGAGCGCAAAGACTTCTCCCGATTTCATTTTCTGCCATCCAAGGAACATCGCATCCTGATTCCGATCATTTCGAAGAGCAGTGTGTGTAGTCAGTTTTTTGAATTTGAACATGTCAGTCTCTCGTTACAATTGAAGCCATGATCGGAACCCCTACTTCGTATCCAGAATTATCGGCAAACCATCTTTCCCCGCACCGACAATAATCACCTTGGTGTTTGGCGATTGCGCAATCTTCTCCGTTGCTTCAATTCCTTTCCATCGCAGCAACTGCTCGCTGATGCCCGCGGCAACAATGGTCTGAAAGTCGGCGATGCCCTTTGCCTCAATTCGCTTCCTGTCTGCCTCTTGTTTCTCTTTCGTGAGCACAAACTCCATGCGCTGGCTTTCCTGATCCGCCCGTTGCTTTTGCTCTATGGCTTCGGTGAGTTGAGACGGGAGCGCAACATTGCGAATGGGCGCGTTCTCAACCGTGACACCACGCGGGGCAACTGTCCTTGCAAGTTCATTCTGAATCGATGCGCCGAGCTGCTCCCGTTCGGTTGAATACAGTGCACTGGCCTGGAAGCTTGCCGTGACCGCGCGACAGATCGAGCGAAACTGGGGGATAAGAATGATAGTTTCATAATCGCCCCCTGCAACGGTCTTGTACACGCGGGCTGCTGAGTCGGGGTTGAGCCTGTAGATTGCGCTAACCTCCAATCCAATGGTGAGTCCTTCCCGCGAGAGAACCTGCATTGCTTCCTTGTGTTCCTGCGTCTGGATGGAATACTTGATAACGTTCGCTAATGGATTCACCGGATTGATGCCGGCCCGCAGGGTCTCATCCGAAACAACGCCGAAGAAATCCACGACCCCGACGTGCCCGGCCGGGATTTGCGTGAAACACTGAAGCAAGGCAAGAATGCCAAACACTACCGACACAACGGCGCTCACCCTGCCGATGGGTCGGAAAACCTCAACATTCTGCGCCAACTTGCCGGCAGATCTTAGCCAAACAAAGACAGCGACGAGCGCAGCAATTACCGATAGGACGAAGATCATGCGGTATTCCTTGTCAGACTAGTGGTGTGAGAAAAGCTCTTGAAATCCCAAATCGTGCCTCACGAATCCTAAGCCATGCCTGGTGACTTCTTCGCCTTGGATCGCGCTCTTGTCTTTAGCGGTTTTCGTATTCTGATTAATTTTCTGGCCGATCTCACCTTGCTGTGCGTAGATCTTTGCAAGAGAACCAGCCTGGCATTGGCCTTTTTGAGCAGCCCGGAAGTTTTCCTGAATTCATCGATTTCGGTCTTGGCAATCCCGTACTTTTCCTGGAGCTTTCCTACAAGCTCTTCGTACTTGCCGGCAATGGCCGCAAGATCATCGTTCATCATCTTTCCCCAGTGGTGCATGGCCTTACCTCGGCGCTGCTTCCATTGTCCTTCAATTTTATCCCAGCTCATTTTGGAACTCCTTTTGGTCCTTAAGTGTCTTGTGCGGATCTTCGAACGGTGCCTCTGATTGTGGACTGTACTTTACTAGAGAACTGTAGAGAAGGATATTCACGATTCCCATCAAAAGAATCACCCAAAGGGATGAAAGGGTAGTTAATCCCTTCGAGATGAATAAGATGCTTCACTAATTTCCCAAATGTCTCAAAGAGAGTTTTGTCCGTTTCCGAGGACCTGTCGGTTCGGGACGTTGATTCATAAAAGATGGTGCAATCGTTTCTCTCAACAACAGAGCCGGGAACAGTATTTAACTTGTTTGCTACAGAACCAAAGACCCGGATCGCTCCGGGTCCATGTATCTCCGACACTACAGATGCTTCACGATTACTCTGCGCGAGCGACAACAATCTCTACCCGACGATTGTTCGCCCTGCCTTCGGCGTTGCCATTATCTGCGATCGGCCTGTCTTTACCGATTCCCTGTGCCTGAATCAGATTGCTCGGGTAACCGCGCGAGATGATGTACGAACGGACTGCATCCGCACGGCGCTGCGACAGCAACATGTTGTAGCTGGATGAACCCTGCGAGTCCGTATGACCCTCAACGGTGAGCTTTCGCTCTTTGTTCTCCATGAGCGCATCGGTGACCTCGTTCAGTTGATATTGCGCTGCCGGCAAGATCTCAGACTTATCGGAAGCAAAGAGGACGCTGCCCGAAAGGGTGATAACGACATTTTCAGCCGCTCTGTTTTCCGCCTCGAGGCGTGCCTTCTGTTCTGCGGCAAGCTTCTCTGCTGCAAGAACGCCACTGAGCTCCGCCGTAGCAAGGTCTTCCTTCGTGCTCT
>DAIPLH010000166.1:3174-6691 GCA_036769325.1 Bacteroidota bacterium | reverse complement strand
TCACCATCAGGCTAGCCCAACGACCGGGCTTGCCTCACGGTCGGGCTTGCCCCACGAATAGGCTTGCCTGACGACTCGGCTTGCTCTACGGATCGGCTTGCCTTACACATAGCTTTGGTTGCGTGGTCCGTCGAATATTTCCAGCAGGCGCTCCAGGTCATCAAGGGAGTAATATTCGACGACGATTTCTCCTTTTCCTGACTGCAACGGCCGAACATGGACCTGTGTCCCAAGAACCTGCCTGAAGCGGTCCTCGACGCCAGAGAACGACGTATCCGCACCTGAAGGCCCGGTGGAAAGAGTGTGGATCTTCTTTTTTCCAGATTGGGCCCTTACGAGCCGTTCAACCTGTCGGACGGAAAGCTCTTTTCTGGTAATCTGCTGAGAGATGCCGAGCTGAAGGGCGGTGTCCTCAATTGCGAGAAGCGCCCGTGCATGGCCACTGGACATTTCTCCATTTCTCACAGACCTCTGAATACTTTCCGGCAGTTTCAACAGCCGGAGCGTATTGGTGATTGTCGTCCTGTCCTTACCGATTCGGCGTGAGACCTGTTCCTGGGTGAGGGAGCATTCTTCGATCAATCGCTTGTACGATATCGCGATTTCGATCGGATTCAGGTGCCCGCGCTGGAGGTTTTCAATCAGGGCAAGCTCAAGCATCTCTTCATTTGAATCGACCCGGATGACATACGCCGGTATTCTGGTAAGACCGGCTTCACGGGCTGCCCTGACGCGCCGCTCGCCGGAGATCAGCTGAAATTCATCCCCCACCCTTCTGACGGTGATCGGCTGAATAATCCCCTTCTCCTGAATCGATTGTTTCAACTCGTCGAGCGCTACCGGGTCGAAATCTGCCCGCGGTTGAAACGGATTCCTCGTAATACTGTTGAGCTCAACGCTGACGATGACCTCGGTTGAAGAGCCGTCATCGGACCTCGTCTCCGGGGGACGCGGTTCCGCTACCGGCAACGGTCGTGGAATGAGGGACGCGAGTCCGCGCCCGAGTACTGGTTTGAGTTTGGTCATAGCGTGCCTAGAGGGTGATCACCTGGTGATTGTTGTTCGCGAGGATCTCATGCGCGAGCTGCATGTAGTTTCTGCCTCCCGCACTCACAGCATCATACAAGATAATCGGCTTTCCAAAACTGGGCGCTTCACTGAGGCGGACGTTCCTTGTCACCACCGCGGCAAAAACCTTCTCGCCGAAATATTTCTTGACCTCTTCGACAATCTGGTTAGACAGGCGGAGGCGGCTGTCAAACATCGTGAGCAGGACGCCCTCAATTTCCAGTTTCTCGTTTAGTTGTCGTTTCACCATGTTGATGGTATTCAGAAGCTGACCAAGGCCTTCGAGTGCGTAGTACTCACATTGGACGGGGATGAGAACCGAATCGGCTGCGGTCAGCGCATTCAGGGTCAGGAGTCCCAGCGAAGGAGGGCAATCGATCAGGATGAAATCGAAATCATCGCGGATGGTATTGAGCGCTGTCTTGAGCCGCTGTTCGCGGTCCTCCAGCTCAACCAGCTCAACCTCCGCGCCGACCAGATTGATGTTCGACGGGATGATCGACAGGTACGGCATCTGCGTTGGTTTGATCAGTGATCCGGCAGAAACTTCGCCGATGATCAACTCATAGGTGCTCTGTCCGTCAGTCGACCCCTGGATCCCCGATCCGCTTGTGGCGTTTGCCTGTGGATCCGCATCAACGAGCAGCGTTCGCTTCTCGGCCGCCGCAATGCAGGCAGAGAGGTTGACAGCTGTTGTGGTCTTGCCTACGCCACCCTTCTGGTTCGCTATTGTAATGATCTTGGCCATGGGTCAATTGTGCATTGAGACGCCAAGCAGTGTTGCAATGATTCCCAGAAAGACACCATTCCTGTTGAACTGAAAGATTCGCAAACGAATGACTTCCTCGCCGGCTCCGGGATCGTCATACTTCTGCACCATTCTCGCAAAACCGAACGAGAAGAAGACCAGGCACAGGAAGATCAGTTGCTTGATCCCGAGCGCAACGGACCACCAGTCCGGATACGAAAAGAAGACAAACCTAGTGCTGAACAGCATGAGACATGTGCCTGTGACGAGGACCGTTGTGAGGCCCAACCACTGGAATGGAAGGAATCTTCGAAAACCTGAGATGACCAGACGAGTAGTGGCCGGGTCCCCGGGGACCCAAAGCGGAAGGAGAACGGCTGCCTGATACAGGAACCCCCCAATCCAAACTATCACGGCAAAAAAATGTGAGACCCTGACAGCCCAGAGCAGCAAATCCATCTATGAAAGAAGCCCCCGCCTGTGAAACACCGTGAAACATTCTGGTTCGGGGCAAGATACATCATATCAAGCTGGGAAGCAAGGAAATAGACGGGATGAATGAAGTTGCGGATGAAGGGAGGGAGCTACGTAGCCTTGCCTTTGTCGCTTTGGTGGTGCTTTACAACCATGGCCTCTGTGGCATAGATTAC
Source organism: Bacteroidota bacterium (assembly GCA_036769325.1). Classification (GTDB taxonomy): domain Bacteria; phylum Bacteroidota; class Ignavibacteria; order UBA10030; family UBA6906; genus DAIPLH01. The sequence goes on along the minus strand of DAIPLH010000166.1, from coordinate 4,225 downwards.
CTCTTCGGCAATGTTTGTGGCAAGGTCAGCAACACGTTCGAGGTTCCGGCTCACGCGGATGAGCTCAAGGGCATGCTCAATCAATCCGGAATCCTTTCGCATGTTTCCGACAAGCGTTGTGCAGGTCTGCATGTTTAGCTTGTCAATCAGATCGTCGCTTTGAAGAACCGCACGACAAACCTGCGTGTTCCCATGAATGAATCCATCAATGGAATCGCGCAGCATCCCTTTGGTGATCTGGGCCATTTGCGGGATGTCGACAATCTGAGGCATGGCGGGAAGTTTCGCGCAGACAATAGCGGACTCGGCAATGTTCACAGCATGATCGCCGATTCTCTCAAGATCGTTGTTGATCTTCGATGCGGCAAGGATGAACCGGAGGTCAGACGCAACGGGTTGTTGCAGTGCGAGCAGGTCTACAACCGAGCTATCGTTAATGATTTCAAAAAGGTCAACCTGCTTGTCCTGCTCGATTACACGCCTTGCAATCTCGACATCGCGTTCCAACAGGGCGCGGATGGAATCTGCGATTGCCTGTTCAGCAAAGCTCCCCATCCTGATCAGGTTGGTCTTAAGTCCGTCAATCTCCTGAACGAAGTGCCGTTGCATAGTAGAAGATAGAAACTGCAAATTCGAGATGCAAGGGGTGGGAAAATAGTCTGTAGTCTGTAGTCTGTAGTCGAGGGTCAGCCGGGGGGAGGGAAATCAGCGGTGGTGATTGAGGGCGTGGTGCTTGACGACCTTAGCTTCGACAAGGAAAATCACGTCTTCGGCGATATTGGTGGCATGGTCCGCAAGGCGTTCGATATTGCGGGAGAGAATCAGGATATGAGAAGCCGGTTCAATGAGGGAGTGATCTGCCTGCATGGACCGCACCATACGGTAGAAGATGTTCCGGTTCAGCGTGTCGACGACATCATCGCTTTCGAGGACCCTGGTTGCAAGGGGTGGATAGCTGTTGATAAAGGAGTCGAGGCTCTCGCGAACCATGATGCGGGCGATACTCGACATTTCCTCGAGTCGTGTGCTGCGGAGGAATTCATTGTGCGGG
>DAIPLH010000166.1:570-3164 GCA_036769325.1 Bacteroidota bacterium | reverse complement strand
CAGCGGTTCGTTCGGCAAGGTTGATTGCAATATCCCCCATGCGTTCCAGATCGCGGTCTATCTGCAGAATAGCGATGAGCAGGCGCAAATCAACCGCCACCGGCTGATTCAAAGCAAGGATCCGCTGACACTGCTTTTCGATCTGCATATCCATTTCGTTGATATCAGCATCGCCGTTGATGACCATTGCCGCGAGATCGACGTCCCCTTCGAAGAGAGAGCGACAGGATGCTTCAATCTGATCGTCGACCAGGCTTCCCATCCTGATGATGTTCGCTTTGAGCTCTTCGAGCTCTTTTTCGAAGTGTCGTTCCATCATCCAAACCTTCCTGTGATGTAGTCTTCCGTCTGCTTCTCTTCCGGCGTCGTGAACATCCTCTTGGTCTCTCCGAACTCCACCAAACCGCCCATATAGAAAAAGGCTGTGAAGTCGCTCACGCGTGCAGCCTGTTGCATATTGTGAGTAACGATAACGATGGTGTAGTTGTCCTTGAGCTCATAGATCAGTTCCTCAATCTTGGCCGTTGCGATCGGATCGAGGGCGCTTGCCGGTTCGTCCATCAAAAGAACCTTCGGATCCACCGCCAGGGCACGGGCAATACACAGTCGCTGTTGCTGTCCGCCGGATAGTGCCAACGCACTCTTCCGCAGATCATCCTTCACTTCCTCCCAGAGCGCTGCACGCTTCAATGAGGACTCAACGACGGAATCAAGCGTGGTTGTGTCACGCACGCCGTTGATTTTGGGTCCATACGCAACGTTCTCGTATATCGATTTCGGGAAGGGGTTCGATTTCTGAAAGATCATTCCGACGCGTTTCCGGAGCTCAACGACGTCGATACTGCGATCATAAATGTTGATTCCGTCGATCAGAACCTTTCCTTCAATCCGGACATCCGGGATCAATTCGTTCATCCGGTTCAGTGAGCGGAGGAACGTCGACTTCCCGCAGCCGGACGGACCGATCAGTGCCGTGACCTGGTTTCCGGGTATATCGACACTCACGTCCTCCAGAGCCCGTTTCGATCCATAAAACAAGTTCAGGTTTTTTGTCTGAATCTTTGTCATTCCATTGGTGCTCATGCACGTCTCCCGCGTATTCGTGAGCGGAGGAAGATGGCCGAGAAGTTCAGAAGGAATGTCAGGCCGAGCAATGTGAGTGTCGTTGTGTACTGGATTCCCTTGGTCGCGTCCACATTCGTCGACTGGGTTGACATGATGTAGATATGATAGCCGAGCTCCATGAATTGGTCGGATAAATTTGTAGGGAGGTCAGGAAGGAAATATGCTGCCCCTGTAAAGAGAATTGGGGCAACTTCCCCCGCCCCGCGACTGACCGCGAGTATCCCTCCGGTCAGGATCCCGGTTAATGAATTTGGAAGGACCACATTCTTAATGGTCTGCCATTTGCTGGCTCCCAATGCAAGGCTCGCAGCACGAAGGTCATCCGGAACGGTTCGGATGGCTTCTTCGACGGAAACAATCACAACGGGCAAGGTGAGGAGTGCCATGGTCAGACTGGCCCAGAGAATGTTCGGTTGAGCCCACTTCAAGTGAACGCCGTCGCTCAGGATCGAGTCCATGCCTGAACCAACGAACTGAACGAAAAATCCCAGCCCGAACAGACCAAAGACAATCGAAGGAACTCCGGCAAGGGTGTTCACCGCAAAGCGTATTCCCCGCGCGATGGCTGATGATTGCCTTGTATACTCACTCAGGTAGATTGCGGTGATCGTGCCGATTGGAATGCCGGCAATCGACATGATGATGACCAGCATCGCGGTTCCCATAATTGCCGGAAAGATCCCGCCTGACGTCATTCCATTCGTCGGTGGAGAGAACAGGAATTCCCATGAGAGTCCCCCGATTCCGTTCACCACAATGGTTCCCATCACCAGGATAACCACCACGACAATCAGGATCGCTGAGAGACCAGTAGCTCCGACTACGCCAAGGCCGACCGCTTTTTGCGATTTCACTTACTGTCCTCCAAAGCGCTTCATCAGTCTTTGCCTGATAAATATCTCGGCAACGGCGTTCAATGAGAACGTGAAAATAAAAAGAATGGACCCAATGAGGAAGAGCACGCCATAGTGAGTACCACCAAACACAACCTCGGCCATTTCAGCCCCGATCGTTGCTGACATGGTCCGGACCGGATCAGTGAGGCTCCAGGTCACCAGAGCCGCGTTCCCTGTTGCCATCAGAACAATCATCGTCTCCCCAAATGCCCTTCCAACCCCCAACAGGACGGCTGCAAAAACCCCCGGTGTCGCTGCCGGGAGCGTTACAAAAAGCGCAGTCTGCCAATCGGTCGCGCCAAGGGCCAGGCTTGCCTCTTTGAGGTACTTGGGGATTGCAGAGAGGGCATCCTCCGAAACAGTATAGACAATCGGTATCACTGCGAGTGACATGGCGACTCCACCCACGAGGGCGTTCAGCCTGAAGTCATAGCCAAAAAAGTCCTGAAGCGCCGTAGCAAGAAAAACAAGAGCAAAGAAGCCGATGACAACAGAGGGAAAGCCTGCGAGGATTTCGATGGCCGGCTCGGCCTCGTCGGCTCGAACCCGACGACCGCGCCGACGATCGAGACG
>DAIPLH010000166.1:0-560 GCA_036769325.1 Bacteroidota bacterium | reverse complement strand
CACAAGCAGTGCGATCAAAATGCTGGGAAAGGCAAGGGCCACATCGACGGTCCGCATGAGCAGCGCATCGACCCAGGCGCCGAAGTAACCCGCCACCGCGCCCAGCGGCCCGCCGATGAGAATCGCCAGCAATGTTACCTTCGCCGATCCGATTGCCAGCGGGATGATGCCATACTTCGGCTCTCCCGAAATCGGGCTCCAGCTCAACGAGAGAAGATTCTCTGCTGAAGCTGTTCCCTCATCCTGACCAATCTCAACGGCGTTTGTCCCCTTCCGAAGGTCACGAGCCTGCGTCCCGAGCTGCTCTTCCCCGTATGTCTCCTCCTCGTAGACAACCTCCTCCGTCTTTTCCTGAGTCACACTCTCGTCGTGAAGAAAGACCGGCAAAGCCTCCCGAAAGACGAAGACAAAGATCATCAGGATCGTTGCAAGGGAGATAAACGCGACCGCGGTAATGAGTTTCTCGGAAAGGAACTCCGACATGCGAAAGCGTTTTCGGAGTTCATGGGAAGTCAGGTGGTACTCCGGGCCTGGAATGCGCGCGGGGGCAGACCCGGATT
>DAIPLH010000514.1:0-1910 GCA_036769325.1 Bacteroidota bacterium | reverse complement strand
GGTGTTCACGTCACAGGGAAACTCAAAGGATGGGCCTCGGCGAAGGACGTGATTCTGACGGTGGCAGGGATTCTGACCGTGAAGGGAGGAACGGGCGCTGTTATTGAATATTTTGGCGAAGGGGTGCACTCCATTTCCTGCACTGGAAAAGGAACAATCTGCAACATGGGAGCCGAAGTTGGAGCTACCACGTCGTTGTTCCCCTACGACGAACGGATGTCCGCATATCTGAAAATGACCGGCCGCAAGGGGGTTGCTGAGCTTGCTACGAAGGCACACAAGCACCTCGTCCCCGATCCGGAGATTCTCAAGGCACCGGAAAAATATTACGATCGAATCATCGAGATTGATCTCTCCTCATTGGAACCAATGATCAACGGACCGTTCAGTCCGGACCGGGCGTGGCGACTTTCGGAGTTTGCGGGAGCTGTCAGGCAGTACGGGTTCCCGGAAGAACTCCGCGTCGCGTTGATTGGAAGTTGCACGAATTCAAGCTATGAAGATATCGAGAGATCAACGCACGTGGCGCGGCAGGCGCTGGCAAAGGGACTCTCGGCCAAATCGGAATTCACGATTACACCCGGTTCAGAACAGATCCGGGCGACGATCGAGCGTGATGGGCACCTCAGAGTTCTCACGGATGTGGGAGGCAAAGTTCTCGCAAACGCGTGCGGACCATGCATCGGTCAGTGGAAAAGACATGATGTCCGGAAGGGGGACAAGAACTCCATCATCACATCCTTCAACCGGAATTTTGCAGGCCGCAATGATGCAAATCCCGATACACATGCATTTGTGGCGAGTCCGGAGATAGTCACGGCTTTTGCGCTTGCCGGTCGGCTGACGTTCAACCCGGTCACAGATTTCCTTGAGAACAAGGCCGGAGAAAAAGTAAAACTGGATCCGCCGCAGGGAGCCGAGCTTCCGCCGCGAGGCTTTTCGGCAGGAGAGCAGGGGTATGTTGCGCCATCAAAGAATGGGGCGACGTCAGGTGTCACAATTGATCCGGGGAGCAACCGCCTCCAGGCTCTGGCGCCCTTTCCTGCCTGGGACGGAAAAGATATTCTGGATGTACCGGTATTGTTGAAGGCGAAAGGAAAATGTACGACGGACCATATCTCTCCGGCCGGAAAGTGGCTCCGCTTCAGGGGGCACCTGGACAACATTTCGGACAATATGTTCAGCGGAGCCGTGAACGCATTCACTGGTGAGATCGGGAAGGGAATGAATGTCCTCACCGGTGAGCAGGCCGAGTTCTCCGCTGTTGCACGAGATTACAAGCAGAGGGGAGTAGGTTGGGTGGTTGTCGGCGACGAGAACTACGGCGAAGGATCAAGCCGGGAACACGCAGCCATGGAACCACGTTGGCTTGGCGGAAGGGCGGTCATTGTGAAAAGCTTCGCGAGAATTCATGAAACGAATCTGAAGAAGCAGGGAATGCTCCCTCTGACACTTTCCAATGCCAGCGACTATGACAGGATACGGGAGGATGATAAAGTATCCATCACGGGTCTTTCACGGTTCTCAGAAGGAAACCCATTGCGAATGATTCTGAAGCATTCGGATGGCACAGTCGATGAGGTTATTCTCGCACATTCTTTCAATGACAGACAAATTGCCTGGTTCAAGGCAGGATCGGCATTGAATCTCATCGCCGCTCGAAAACAGCGGAAAAAGCCTTTGAAGAAGAAACCTCAGGTGAAGAAGAAAGCAACGAAGAAGACAACAAAAAGCCGCAAAAGCCCATTGTCGCGGACGAAGAAGAAGAGTCCGGTGAGGAAACGTGGGAAGCGGTAATTCATGAACTCTCAGACAAGAAATCTATTTTAAGGAAGGAAACCATGCGTTATCACCCAGCAATGATTCAGCCATTTCGTGATGAATTGACTAAACTCGGGTTCCGGGAATTG
>DAIPLH010000165.1:2789-6719 GCA_036769325.1 Bacteroidota bacterium | reverse complement strand
AGGGGGCACTCAGGAGAACTGAGCTCCTCGAATGGCTTGCGTTCCATAATCCGTTTGCCCGATCCGGAGAAACAACCTACTACGTGGCCAGCTATGCTGGCCGGATTGTCGCTTACCACGGACGCATGCCTGTCCAATTCATTATCGGTGGATCCGTCGAGAACGGATTCTTCGTACACGATCTTTACGTGGACCCGGAACTGCGCGAAAAGGGCCTCGGTTTGGCATTGACATATGCCATTGCACACACCATCGAAGAAGAATCACCATCCTTCTTCTGCCTGTACGGAATGACGCCGACTAACCTGATGATGCAAAGGAGGCGTGGATACAGTGAGCTCGTTGCCGATAGCTATTTGAAGCGAATCAGCTTTCTTGAAGAGGCGGAAAGAGCCCTCCGGTTCAGATTTCTCGCGAGAATTGCCGATGGTTGCGCACGGACAGCCATGGCAGCAGTCGATGCCCTCGCCTCCGTCATGGCTCCGTCCCCCGGGGTAAAGATCTCCGTACTTCCGCGCTTCGGCCCTGAACTTGACGCCCTGAACGAGCGGATACTCGGCAAGATCGGTATCTGCGCCCTCAGAACATCGGCACATCTGAAATGGAAGTATGTCAATGGTCCATACCCCCGCGAGATCCTCCTCGGTGCACATCGGAACGGGACGATGTCCGGTTATGCGGTGATTGGTTTTTCGCCCTACAAGAAGAATCACCCCATTGGAATGATCCTCGATCTGACAACGGACCCGGATGACACCGCATCAATCATAGCGCTTGTCCGTGCTTCAGTTGATTATCTGCGCAAGCAAAATGCCCGCGCTATCCGCTGTATCATGACTGATAAGCGATTTGCAGCCGTCCTGAAACGACTCCTCTTCTCACGGGAAGTGGTCGGGCAAACCATGATGCTCGGCAATCTTCACAAGACGCAACTGAATAGTCAGATCACTGATTTGAATTCCTGGCATATGACCCGCGGGGAGTCAGATTGTTTCATGCTGAGTCCATGACCGCGATGGATTCTTCAACTCTCCCAAACACCAGGCCCCTCCCAACCCGGCAAGCACCAACGATAAGGATCGGACTTACACTCGGATCCACTTCCCTGCAGGCATGGGAGTATCGCGCCCTCGAACAGATCCGAAGCAGCGACTGGTTGGAAATCGCCTTCTTCTCGTGGCTCCCCCATACTGAAGAGTCTGAGGAGTCCGAAAGCAAGTCAGGCTTTCTCACCAGGTGGTATCTGTCCAACGACCGGAGTCGAAGCCACCCCAAACCGGACGCATTAGAGCTGAAAAACGTTTCACCTCTTGTCAAGGACTTGCCAGAAAAGAGCAGCGCGGGCCATCAACATTCGGAGCTGCCGGCTGTTGATGTCATTGTCCATCTTGGATCTGCGAAATTTCCCGAGCGGCTGGCTGCTTCAACACGTTTTGGCGTATGGCACTACCCCAGGCAAAACAGGGGATGGCGGCACGGATATTCCGAGACCCTTGCACGACAGGAAGTTGTTGCAACAGAGGTATGCGCTCTCCTTCCTTCCGGACCAACGGTGAGCCTTAACCTCTCCTACAGTTCCGCGAGCGATCTCTCCCCCGCCAGGGTGCGCAATCCGAGTCTTTGGAAATCCTCAACCCTCATGGTCCGAAGCCTTCATCGACTCGCCACAAGTGAATCCCGTGAAGATTTCATGAAGTCATTCTTAAGCCGGCGTACGGAACCCGCGTCATCCGCCAACGGGCCGATTCAAGTCCTGAGACATGTGGGCTCAATGGTTGCCGGAAAGTTGCCAAAGAGACTGTTCATCGATCAATGGCATCTGCTTTACCGGCTTGGTCCCTCTTCGCCTTCCAATCTCTCTCTCAGCGATTTTTCTCCCATGATTCCTCCAAAGGATCGATTCTGGGCAGATCCGTTTGTCATCAGTCGCAACGGGAAGTACTATATCTTCATCGAGGAATCCCTTATGAAGCCCCGCAAGAAGGGATTCATTTCGGTTATTGTGATGGATGAGAAGGGAACCTACGACCCTCCCGTGAAGATTCTGGAACAACCGTACCACCTTTCGTACCCATTTCTTTTCGAGCGGAACGGCGAGTTGTTCATGATCCCCGAGTCTGCTCAAAATAGTTCGATTGATATTTACAGGTGCGAGGACTTTCCATTTCGGTGGAAACATCTCAAGACCATCATGAATGGCACCCCGGCCGTTGACACGACCCTTGTGTTTCATGACGATCGCTGGTGGATGCTCACCAACATGGTAGCAACACCAGGAGCGTCTTTGTGGGACGAGTTGTTTGTGTTCTGGACAAACGATCCGATCGATGGCGCGTGGGAACCGCATCCATTAAATCCGGTAATCTCCGATGCCCGGCGGTCGCGACCTGCGGGCTCCTGCTTCATTGCGGACGGCAAGCTCTACCGCCCATCGCAGGACTGCGGCATACGATATGGATATGCGCTGAATATCAATGAGGTCTTACGCCTGGACACCAAAGGATATCAGGAACGAATCTCGTCCCGCGTTGAACCCCCTCCGGGATCCTCACTGAAATCAGTCCACACATTGAATCATGCCGGAGCGCTTACTGTGATGGACGGCATACTGCGTCGATCAAAATTCAATTAATTTTTGTATCTTTTTTGCCCTTCACATTGGAAACTGACTATACATGGACACCACAAGGATGACTAATGGCTAAAGGAATGGTTCTCTGTTTCAGGAATCGGAATCGCAAGGATCTCACCCAGTTCTTCGACCTTCTTAATACCCGACTTCGACCTGACAATAATAAACCGTCTCCCTCCTATATCCATCAAGGGGACGGCGTCTGTTCCTTTATCTATAACCCGACACCGACGGTTCGCACAAAAGGCGCCAGTTTTTGTCTGGGCGGCATTACCACGATGCAGAACGATCGTGTGTTTGTGCCCGGCGCCGAGCGCCCGGAGGGGACATATGCCCTGTTCAGGGTTACCGATGACGAAATTGAGGCATGTACTGATTTCGTTGCTCTCAGGACCATCTGGTATTTCAAATCGGACGACATGTTCGTCGCTTCCACCTCGCAGCGAATGATCGTCGCCGCAATCGGTGATTTCAAGCCTGATCAGAAGACAGTCAACTGGATGCTGACGTCAGGAACACTTGGACCCGGCCTCTCCTGGGACCGGAGAGTCATGCACCTGCCCGCGAACTCAACGGCGCGCCTCAACAGGAACTCGTGGGAGTTGAAGGTCGATGACAGCAAGCGTCATATGTTTTTTCATGAAGTCTCCCGATCCAGGAACCAGCACAAGGACCTGCTGCGTGATGCTGTCCGTGATTCTGTCAAGGACCTCAATATCGAAGCCAATCAATGGACGCTGGCCCTTTCGGGGGGAATGGACAGCCGGAGCCTCCTCTATCACCTCAAGGACAAGAAGAACCTGAATATGATTACCTGGGGACTTCGCGAATCGATGGGGCAGTCGCTTTCTGATGCCACGATCTCCCGGAATCTGGCAGAGCTCTGTGGCTTTCAGCACGAATACCGCGAACTGGATCTTGAGATGGCAAAGTTCTCCACCATCCTTGACCGCTTCCTCACAGCCGGCGAGGGAAGGACAGACCATCTGGCCGGTTATCTGGATGGCCTGAAACTCTGGAATGACCTGTCGACCCGTGGCCGGAGCATTATCAGAGGATATGACGCCATGGGCATGAGTCCGCCCGCATCAACGGAATATCTCGCGCGGCAGGCGAGCCGGTTGCGCGTGACGGCTGACTTCACAGGCTCAATGCTTCCGCCGGAATTCTCCACCTCGGAAGAGGACGTACCACCGGATTGGAAACGCCAGGCCGATGAGAGCCCTATTCAATACAGGGACCGACTCTGGCTGGAATTCCGGACACCCTTTCTCACCGCTGCACTCGATGATATCAAG
>DAIPLH010000165.1:0-2779 GCA_036769325.1 Bacteroidota bacterium | reverse complement strand
TCTTCATCGGAAAATCGTGGAGGTTGTGCAATCACTGCCGAACGATCTCATTACGTACAAGGTGATCTGGGAAGAAATCATTCGTGACATGTTCCCGGGCACTCCGCTCGCCGAAAGCCGTTCGACACAGGACGTATATGACATCCTGGATATGCCTGAAGGAAAGCGGTTCCTTCGCGAGAACCTGATGTCAGCCAGGGGAAAAGGGGTACTGCCTGATGACTTCCTGCAGATTTTTGTTGACAATCTGGAGGTCCGCGAGACCAAGAACAAGCTTGTGCGAAAGTTAAAGAAAACACCATGGGTCATGTCCATTTATGATGTCGTCTCCAAGATGCGTGTCCGGGTACCGAAGGTTCCGTTGAACCATCGGCGTGTCGGATTACGCGCCGTTATCGCCTTTCGTATGCACGAAATGCTTGCCGAAGACGCTGCTTTGGGAAGAAAAGCTCTGGGGGTGAAGAGCTGACAATAACTGGTTCCAGGAGATTCGGTTGAGCGTCAGGATGGAACCAGCTCGTGGTGGCAATCACGAACAAAGGGGACAGGGGGCCTTTTCTCTTGTCCGAAGTCACGACCTGGTCGCAGTGAAGATTTTTTCGTTCTGCTTTTGCATAAGTCATGTGAGTGGGTTATATTGTTTCCGGTTGAGCGACGCATGACAAGTCCCCCCCTTTTTGCATCGCTGGTAAAATCCTGCTGGAAGAAAATTTCCTTTTCCCCCACAGTGGGTGTGTGCTTGTAGAGGCACAGCACCTGGTTATTAGTCGACGATTCAGCTCCTCACTACGAAGAAGCTGTCTTGGAAGACCAATAGGAATTCAACTCCTGGTGTGGATGGTTCAGGAATGATCGAGTCTCACCTGTCACATTTCCAAGGGTAGGAGAGGTTAGAAATTTTCATGTTTATCCTGCACAGTCAATCCTTGCCTAACCGCACCGTTCGTTTTTGCGCGTTTTTCCTCTTTACGCTGCTCTTTGCAGTTTACCCATCGTACAGCCAGATTCCCGCGTTTCCTGGCGCAGAAGGTTTCGGGTCATTGACCCCCGGAGGGCGGGGAGGCGTTGTTTATGCAGTGACGAGTCTTTCCGATGAGAACTCCCCGGGGACGCTTCGTCACGGGGTCTCTCTTACCGGGCCAAGAACGATCGTCTTTCGCGTCGCGGGAGATATCAATCTCGAGGATCACATCCCCATCGAAAATCCCTTTATCACTATCGCGGGACAAACCGCACCTGGCGATGGAATTACGTTGCGTGGAGCAGGCCTCAGGGTGAAGACACATGACGTGGTGATACGGGGTATCCGCATCCGCGTCGGTGACGAAGGTGGGGCGACGCCCGTTTCGCGGGATGCCATCGAGATCAGTGCACCTGCAAACAACGTTATCGTTGATCATTGTTCCTTCAGCTGGGCAATTGATGAGAACGGTTCGACGTTCGAACCTGTTTCGGATGTAACCTTCCAGTGGTGCATCTTTAGTGAGGGATTGATGAATTCAATCCATCCGGAAGGACCGCACAGCATGGGAATGCTGCTCGCCAAGGATCAGGCATCAATGTTCTCGATTCATCACAATTTGTTTCTTCACAATAATGCCCGGAATCCTCAGGTGGCTGACCTCGGTACCGCGGAAATCATTAACAACCTGATGTACGACTGGGGCACGGAGGCTCTTGCGCTTGAACGGGGTGCGAAAGCAAATGTCTTAGGAAACGTGTTCATCCACGGCAACAACACGGAAACCCGGTGAAGCCCCCTGTTTCATTGGACCCTCTTGATCTTACAACCCGGGCTTATGTACGGGGCAATATTGGACCTGCCAGATTCATCAGTGACTCCGACGAATGGCTGATAGTGGATGGAAATCCGGCCCAGCGATCCATGGTCCCTGTCATCCCTCTTTCAGGCGTCACTGAAAATGCAGCAGAGTCGCTCGTGGACCTCCTTGCCGCAAACGCGGGCGCTCTCTTTCCTGACCGGGATCCCGTTGATGACCGGGTTGTGCACTCGATGCTGCATGGACTTGGACACATCATCGATTCTCAGAACGAAGTCGGTGGCTGGCCTCTTCTCGATCCAGGGAGTGCTCCATCTGATACCGACGGAGATGGCATTCCGGACTTCTGGGAGCTCGAAAATGGACTCAACTACAACGACCCGACGGACGCACAGTTGGATGCCGATGGCGACGGGTATACGAATTTCGAGGAATTCATCAACGGGTTATTCAAGGAACAGACAACAATCCCCAACGCCGGGCCCGATCGGGCTCTTTGCCGGATCACATCAACGACTCTGGATGGAAACACGCCGTTAAGGGGACGCAACCGTTGGCGGGTTGTCTCAGGAGATGGGTCGATTGTCAATCCCAACAGCCCTAAAGCAACGGTGATTGATCTGGGTCCGGGGGCACATGCATTCGAGTACGAAATCCTCGCCGACGCGGGTCCTCTTCTCCGCGATACGGTTCTGGTCACTGTCTACCCATATCCAAGCGATGCTAATGCCGGCCCTGATCAGTCGCTCTGCAATATGACTGAATCTGTTCTCGCGGGGAACGAGCCGGTTGCAGGGTCGGGTGTCTGGCGTATTCTGTCGGGCGGGGCAACCCTGGTGGATTCTCTCAATCCTGCATCGCCGATCTCAAACCTGAGTCCCGGCCTTCACGAGTTCATGTGGATCATCACCGGAGACGGAGGTTGTACATCACGCGATACTGTGGCTCTTGTTGTTGACCTTCCACCAACACTGGCGGTTGCAGAGCCGGATCGACTC
>DAIPLH010000513.1:0-1917 GCA_036769325.1 Bacteroidota bacterium | reverse complement strand
GAAGCGAACAAACCTCCCCCCCTTGCGTGACGATTCAATATCGAGGACGCCGGCGAGCACTGAGGGTTGGTTCGCGACGATCCCGATGGACATACCGGCAATCCTTGCAAAGCCGACAACAATATTTCCTGCGTACAGCTCGTGGACCTCGAAGAAGGCCCCGTCATCTACAACCCGGCGAATGACGTCCTTCATATCGTACGGCTTCGCCGGGTTCTCGGGAACAATCGTATCAAGTGAGAGGTCTTTTCTCTCCGGGTCGTCTGCGCATGGGATCGATGGCGGATCATCCAGATTGTTGGAAGGCATGAAGCTGAACAATTTCCTGACAGTCTGAAGGCATTCGATTTCGTTCTCGCACGCAAAGTGGGCAACGCCGCTCTTTGTTGCATGGGTCAATGCTCCTCCCAGATCTTCGGAGGAAACATCCTCATGCGTCACGGTCTTCACAACGTTCGGACCGGTGACAAACATGTAACTCGTATTCTTCACCATCAGGGTGAAGTCGGTAATTGCCGGTGAATAGACTGCTCCACCTGCACAGGGACCGAGAACGGCAGAGATCTGAGGAATCACTCCGGATGCGAGCGTATTTCTGAGGAAGATGTCAGCATAGCCGCCAAGGCTCACAACTCCTTCCTGGATACGTGCACCCCCCGAATCGTTCAGTCCAATGACCGGGCATCCGATCTTCACCGCCAGGTCCATGATCTTCACTATTTTTTCGGCGTGTGCTTCCGAGAGGGATCCTCCGAACACCGTAAAGTCCTGGCTGAAAAGACAAACTGTTCTTCCGTCGATCGTTCCAGTTCCGGTTACAACTCCGTCGCCAGGAAACTTCTGTTTGTCGAGCCCGAAATCACTCGACCGGTGTTCGACCAGCATGTCCATTTCCGAAAAACTTCCCTCGTCCAGAAGGATGTCAACCCGTTCCCTTGCTGTGAGTTTCCCTCTTTTATGCTGCTCGTCAATTCTCTTCTGGCCACCGCCAAGCAGAGCCTGCTCCCGCAGCTTCTTCAGTTGGTCAACATTCTTTTTTGACATGCAGTTCAGGTCCCGGATTGGTTCTTGACGTGGAAAAATATATTAAGGTTTATCAACAAATAACACGCCCTGGTTCCCTCCCTTATTCCTCTCCCAATACACCTGGCCAACGATCGCTCCGATGATAAAAACGATGCTTGAGTAGTAGACCCAGATGAGAAGCACAAGGATGAAAGCATATGGGCCGTAAATCGTCGCGATAGTTGAGAAACTCGACAGGTAGAGGTTGAGGAGTCGACCGGAAAGAACCCAGAGGACACTGGTGGTAATCGTGGAGATGACTGCGGCGGTCCGCGGTGGCACCGTGTCCGGGATGTGGCGGTAGATCACATAGAACATGAACACCGTGAGAACGAAAATCGTCAGGATAGGGGCAGCATCGGAAAAGCTCGGGAGAGCCAGCACTGAAAAGCCAGGGACATGGACCGCGAGTCCCTGAAGGATCGAAACAAACCAGACGCTCACACTGCTGCCAATGAAGAGCAGGAACGCGAGGAAAACAAAGCCAAGATGTCGGACAAGGCTTCGAAGGACTCCACGCGATTTCGGGACATTATAGATTGTGTGGAGAGCACTCCGGACAGAATCGAACAATGATGTTGCCGTATAGAGCAGGACAATGACACCAAAAAGGCCGAGGGTCTGTCTGTGAACAATGATATCGGAAATCACGGCAAGGAGCGATTCCTTGATACTCGTCGAAAACGGCTGCGCAGGAAAGAGTGTGTTGAGGATGTCGTGAGCGCGCTGGACACCGAACTCCGATGAGTTGAGAAATGTTCCGAGCGCCGCTGCGCCAAGAAGGAGCAATGGGATCAGTGTGATGAGTCCGTTGAACGCAATGCCTGACGCGAGGAACTCCCGCAGCCTTCG
>DAIPLH010000512.1:0-1919 GCA_036769325.1 Bacteroidota bacterium | reverse complement strand
GGCGACATCCCAGGGTTTGCAAAAACTTGTTCTCGTTCCGGAATGACCCTCTGATGTTCTCTGCCCAATTCGTCACCAGGCTGTCAAAAGCACAATCGGTTGTGGCATTCACCGGTGCAGGTATTTCCGCCGAAAGTGGAGTCCCGACATTCCGCGGCAACCAGGGGATATGGACAAAATTCAAGCCGGAGGAACTGGCGAGCATGGATGCCTTCCTGGCCAATCCGCCTCTGGTCCAGGAATGGTATGCTGCAAGAAGAAAAGTGTTCAGAGAAGTCAGTCCGAACGCAGGGCATGTGGCGCTTGCCCGCATGGAGAAACTATTTCAGAGGTTTACCGTGGTGACACAGAATATCGACAATCTCCACCATAGAGCAGGGAGCTTATCGGTTCTCGAATTGCATGGAAATATCGGGCGCAGCTACTGTCTGCAATGCTACAGGGAATTCGTCGACGATGAAATTGAACTCGGCTCAGGGCTTACATCATGTCCCACGTGTTCAGGATTGGTACGTCCTGATGTCGTCTGGTTTGGAGAACAACTTCCGGAACACGAATGGGCAGAGTCAGTAAGGGCGATAGAATCTGCAGACGTTGTGCTGTCAATCGGCACGTCGGGCGTCGTATTCCCTGCCGCTGAACTGCCCTTGCTTGGCAAATACCACGGTGCATATGTCGTGGAGATCAATCCTGAAGAAACTGATTTGAGCCGGAGCATGGATGAAGTGATACGGGAGAATTCCTCGATAGCCCTTCCGGAACTGTTTCGACTTCTCGAACGTGCAGGTGTTCAGCAGACGGAGACACTGCGGTAACGTGATCTGAACGCAGATTGCCACAGATTGGTACTGATCACCACGAGATTTTGGTCTGTGGAAATCAGATCCATCTGTGGTATCAGTGTTCCATCGGGGTTGCGGTTTCGTTGATTCTTCTGCACCATTTTTTTATCTTAAAAACTCCCATCTTACGAAGAAATAATGACCTATGGCCGCCATGACATCAGCAATCGACATCAAAGCAATTAACGAGGCAATCCAGAAGGAATCCGCCTTTGTTGACCTGATCCAGATGGAGGTCGGGAAGACTATTATCGGGCAAAAGCCGATGGTGGAGCGTCTGCTCGTCGGCCTTCTCTCAAACGGTCATATCCTCCTGGAAGGTGTGCCCGGACTGGCCAAGACGCTTGCCGTTAAGACCCTTGCGGCCTGCATCCATGCGAAGTTTCAGAGAATTCAGTTTACGCCCGATTTGCTCCCTGCGGATCTGGTGGGAACACTGATCTACAATCAGAAAAACGGCACGTTTGAGACCAAGAAGGGTCCGGTCTTCGCGAACTTCATTCTCGCAGATGAAATCAACAGGTCCCCCGCAAAAGTCCAGAGCGCGCTCCTGGAATCCATGCAGGAACGCCAGGTGACAATCGGCGAGCACACATTTCCACTGCCGGATCCGTTTCTGGTGCTCGCAACTCAGAATCCCATCGAACAGGAGGGTACGTACCCGCTTCCTGAGGCACAGGTGGACCGCTTCATGCTTAAGATCAGGATCGGGTATCCCTCGCGCAATGAGGAACTGGAGATCCTCCGGATGAACGTGAACGGCACCGTTCACGTCCCCAAAGCAGTGATCTCGCCGGAGGATATCCTGAGAGCACGCAAAGCTGTACAGAGCATTTATATGGATGAGAAGATCGAGAAGTACATTCTCGACATCGTGTTCGCGACACGGAATCCGGGTGAATTCAACATGGGGAACCTGGCTCACCTGATCAGCTACGGAGCGTCCCCCCGCGCAACGATCAATCTTGCTCTTGGGGCAAAGGCCTTTGCGTTTATCAAGAGGAGAGGATATGTGATTCCGGAAGATGTCCGCGCGATCTGCCCTGACGTCCTTCGCCATCGTGTTGCTGTCACCTA